>DASVKT010000095.1:0-13084 GCA_036385235.1 Candidatus Limnocylindrales bacterium
GCCGTCTGACCGACCTTCAATCGCAAGTCAAGGTTAGGTGGCCGCACCATACATGGTTCCTACCACCACTCCACGCGGCAGTACCCACAGCGGCTGCGGTCCGCTGCCCGGTTGCGGCCCGGCCCACGGGATAGGCGCCCAGTTGCGCCCGTCGGACGAAGACCAGGCTTGGCCATTGCTCTTGACCGCGAGGAAGATGGATCCGTTGGAGCCGATCGCGCCGTCTGGGCTGGTGGTCCCGGCACCCTGGAACGGGCTGAAAGTCGGCTCGCTGGTCCAAGTCTTGCCGCCGTCGATCGAACTCTCGAGATGGGGCCCCGTACCGGGGACCATGTGGTCGGAGGTCCATATGAGCATCCCATCGCGACCGAACTGGATCTGGGTGACGTAGTAACCGCCGAACTTGGAGCTGGTCCAGGTTCGCCCGTCATCTGACCACCACAGTCCGCCTGTGCCCGTCATGGTGGAGCCCAAGATGCCAGACCCATGCCTACCTGGTTGCGTCAGAGACGCCAGCACAGGGCGATCGCCGAAGGCCGTGCCGCCGGTGTAGCCGCCCATCAGGAAGAACCGACCGTTTCCAGCCTGGACTACCGGGCCAGCCTCGTCCCACGCGATGCCAGGCTCGATGGCTTGGGTTGTCCAGTTCACTCCATCGGACGAGAAGGCGACGCTGAACGCGTGCGTGGCAAACTTGCCCGAGCCGACGACGCTTTGGACGGTGGCTACCAGCCCAGCCGCCGTTCCGGCTAGGCTGTCAATGATGTCCACGCCAACCGGTAAGCCAGCGTTGCGCCAGTTCTTGCCGTCGGAGCTGGTCCAGACCGTCTGGCCGGATTCGTCACCGATTACCACCAGTCCGGCCGGACTGGCCGCGACCAGGCCCGGATGCACCATCGCGGTGACCTTGGTCCAGCTCTCGCCGTCAGGGGAAGTCCACAGGGCCGAGTCGTCGCCGAGGTTGACGAGGAGTGCGAAGCCGCCGGTCCAGCTGACGAGCTGAAGGGTGCCTGCGTAGTTATCGACGGTCAGGAGTGGACTCTGGTTGGGAAGCTGCGTCCAAGAGAAACCTTTCCAGTCGGAGGCAACGCCCGGCGTCATGAATCCAATACTGGTTGGCTGCGGGCTCGCCGTTGTGGGTTCGGTCCCCTTAGCCATCGAAGACTGGGACGCAGAAGCAGTCTGCGAGCCTGAGGCTGCGGCGCCGGTGCGACCGGCCCACCCTCCACCGATCGCGACCGAGACCACGGCAACCAAGACCAGCCCGGCCACGACCGGCGCGGCAAGGCGGAAGTCGAAGCTTCGGCCAAACCGGCGGCTCGGGCTAGGCGCAAATCGCCCGCGATTGGTCCCCGTTACTCGTTCCAGGATCCGATCTTCGAGATCCGGCGAGGGCCGTGCGGAATCGTGGACGGCATGCAGCGCGTCGGACAGACGTTGTTCCGGATTCATCGTTCATCCCTCATCTGTGCGCCAAGGCGCCCGATGGCCCGGTGCAGCCGCGACTTGGCGGTTCCGAGCGGTATGCCGAGTGCGGCCGCGGCGTCGGCCAGTTCCATGTCGGCGAAGAAGCGGAGCGCGAGAATCGCCCGGTCGTCCGCCCTGAGCCGGTCGAAGGCGGCGATGAGGACCAGCCGGTCGGTCGGGTGAACCGACGGTTCCGAGCCTGGGATGTGGAGCGCCAGATCCAGGTCCACTTCCCGGACGCGCGGCCTGCGTCGGGCCTGATCGATGGCCGACCGCACGATGATCCTTCGAAACCAGGCCGGCCACAGTTCCAGGTCGCGCAAGGTACGGAAGTCGCGCCACGCCCGCAGGAAAGCCTCTTGAACGGCGTCCTCTGCTTCGGACGGAGAACGGACGATGGACAGGGCGAGGCGATACGCGGCGGGCGTCTCGGCGTGTACCAACGCCGCGAACGCCGAAGCATCTCCAGAGCGCGCAGCCAGAACAAGGTCTCCGGCGATGGCCGTCATTCTCCCTCCCGGCAGAACCGGCCGGTTTGTCCGACCTGTCGCTCACCTACTATGGCGCGGCCGGTCTGCGATTCGTTCCCGAATGGTGGACCAACTGCCCCTACTCCGCCACGATCCTGTATCCCACTCCCGGTTCGGCCACGATGAGCTTGGCCGCGGCGCCGGAAGGATCCGCGGCGGCGAGCTTGCGTCGGAGGCGGGAAACGTAGACGTGGAGGTAGTGGCCTTCCTCGGAGTAGGCCGTGCCCCAAACGGCGCGCAGGATCCTACCGGCCGTGACCACGCGGCCGGGCTGACTCAGCAGCACCTTGAGCAGCTCGAACTCGCGCGGCGTGAGGTCAACCTGCGTCTGCCCAACGGTGACCTCGTGGTGCGGCACATCCATCACCACGGGGCCGAGCACAAGGCGGCCTTCCACGTCCGCCTCCGGACCGGCCGCCCTCCGGAGAACCGCGCGCATCCTAGCGTGAAGCTCGGACAGGCCGAATGGCTTGGTGAGGTAGTCATCGGCACCGGCGTCCAGAGCTGCCACCCGATCTTCCTCGCGGCCCCGCGCCGAGACCACGATGATCGGCGTGGTCGCCTCGCGCCGCACGCGGCGGATGACGGCCTGGCCGTCCAGATCCGGCAGGCCCAGGTCCAGCAGGATCAGATCCGGACGGCGGCAATCCCAGAGACGCAGCGCCTCGCGGACATCACCGGCTTCGTCCACTTCGTGGCCGCGGGCGCGCAGGTTGCTCGCGATCGCAGCCCGCGCCGACTCGTCGTCTTCGACGATCAGGATGACCGCCGCTCCATCGCTCATCGGGCCTCCGCCGGCTCGGCTTCGGGCGCGGGTTCGGCTTCAGCCGGCTCGGCCGATCGTTCGGGCGCGGCCGACTCGCCTTCGCTTGCCAATCGCACGATCACTTCGAGGCCGCCCATGGCGCTCGGGCGCGCCAGCACCGTCCCGCCCATTGCCTCCGTCAAACCCTTCACGACCGCCAAGCCTATCCCCGATCCGCCCTCCGATCGCGAGCCTTGTCGGCGCGGACCACGATAGAACCGCTCGAAAAGATGCGGCAGAACCGTGGCCGGAACGCCCGGACCCGCGTCGGCCACGATCAGCCAGACCTGATCCCCGACCGCCTTCGCGGAGACGCTGATCTGCTTGCCGGCGGCATATCGGGCCGCATTCTCCAGAAGATTGGTGAGGATCTGGTCGACGAAGATCGCATCGACTTGCACAGCCGGCAGATCCGGCGGGACCTCGACGCCGATCAGAGCCGGCGCGAGCGCAGGCGCGACGCGCTCCACGACAGGATCTACCAGATCCGCGAGGTCGTACAGCTCCAACGACGGGCGGAGTGCTCCGCCCTCGATCCGGCCCAGATCCAGCATGTTGCGGACCAGCCGGCTCAGCCGCTGCGCCTCGCGATCGATGGAAGCCGCGATCGCCCTAGAGTCTTCTGAGCGCAACACGACATCAGCATCCATGAGATTCCCGGCGGCGGCACGGATCGCCGCCAGCGGCGTTCTCAGGTCGTGCGAGACCGAGTCCAGCAGGGCGGACTTGAGCGCATCGCCCTGGCGGGCAACCTCCAAAGCGGTGGCCTCGGCCGCCAGCCGGTCCCGCACCACGGACTGCCCGAACTGGTCCGCCGCAGCAGCAATGAGCCGCGAGTGCGAGCGGCCCGGGAACGGAGCGGCTTTGGGCCGTGTAGCCCAAAGCGAGCCGATGATCTCGCCACCGGCAGTGATCGGGACGCGCAGGACGGTCAGCGGTCCGTCGTCACGGATCTGGCGCAATCGCACGTCGCGGGCCTCGCCGCCGACGGCACGAGACACCGTGGCTTCGCGGACCTTGACCCAACTGGGCTGCGTATCGCTTGAGCCGGAGTGGAGCGCCCACCGAGTGGCAACGGACGGGCGCGGCCCACCCGGTCTGGTGTCGGCAACCACCCGCTCTTCGGCAATTGCGTCGCCCAAACCGATCCAAACCCGGGCCATCTCCGCCTCGCGTACAAGTCGGCCGGCCAGGAGCGGCGCCGCCTCCAGGGCGGTTGCGGCGGTCGCGACGTCGCGGCTCATCGAGAACATGGCGCGAGCCTCGGCGCTGCGCAATTCCGCCTCGCGGCGTCGCTGGAGCTGGAGCGCGGAGAGCCGGCCGATGGCGATGGCGACGACGAGGAAGACCAGCAGATCGATCCATTCCTCCGGCGAAGAAATGGCGAAGGTGTATTGCGGCTGGACGAAGAAGAAGTCGTACAGAAGGAATGAGGCAACGGACGTGCCGACCGCCAGCCAGCTGCCGTAGCCCATGCCGACAGCCACGACGGCCAGCAGATAGACAGCGACGGTGGGTGCCCCGACCAGCCTCTCCAGGATGAAGACCAGTCCCGTGGTGAGAGCCAAACTGGCGGCCGCGACTACCAGCCCCGCTATCGAGGGGCGAGCGGGCCGAACCAGCGCAAGGGACCGAGTGATCACCCGGTCAGCTTACCGGAAGCGCCGACTCGAGCCGTCGGACCTGGAGCGAGCGTCCGCTCCTTCAATGGCTCAGAATGAATGGACCGCCCCGGCGCCGTCCGGCGCGCAATCCCGCCGACCAGAGGACCCAATGAGCCCCACCGCCAGGCGCGGCCCCGAGACCGGCCCCGAGACCGAGGCCGAGACGCCGATCGAGACAGCAGCCCCGGCCGCCGAGATCGCCGCCGAGATCACCCCCGACGCACCGTCCTCCCGCGTCTCACTCCTGGACCGCGCCCGAGCCATCATCAAGCCGCCGTCCAGCCCGCACGAGACAAGAGGCGCCAGCATCGTCCGCCCGGTCGTGTTCGGGGCGACGGACGGGCTGGTCTGCAACCTCTCTCTGATCATGGGCGTGGCGGGAGCGGCCAAGGAAGACCCCCACTCCATCGTTGTGGCGGGCGTGGCCGGTCTCCTGGCCGGCGGCTTCTCGATGGCCGTGGGCGAGTACGTGTCCGTCCGCTCCCAGCGCGAGTTGCTGGACTACCAGATTGAACTCCAGCGCCATCAGCTCCATCACACCCCGGAGCAAGAGCGCAAGATTCTCATGGAGATCTACGAAGCCAAGGGCTTGTCGCACGGCGAGGCGGACCTCATCGTCGGCCGGATCATGAGAGATCCGGAGCGAGCGATTGATACCTTCGTGCGCGAGGAGATCGGTCTCTCAGCGGAGACAATGGGCTCGCCAGTGGCGGCCGGGATGGGATCCTTGTGCGCCTTCGCGATCGGTGCCTTTGTGCCACTCCTGCCGTTCATCTTGCTGGCAGGCGGGACTGCCTTCGCCGTCAGCATCGCCGCTTCCGCCCTGGCGCTCTTTGCGATCGGCCTGGCCGTAAGCCGCCTGACCCACCGCCACCCGTTGATGACCGGTGTGAGGCAAGTTGTTCTGGGCGGGATGGCCGCGGCCGTCACCTACGGTGTCGGGTCGCTAATGGGAGCGTCCATCCACTAGCGGCCCTGGCCGGGCGCGGGCCGGGCGCGGGCCGATCTCACCCGATTGGCCGCGGCGCTTACTGAGTTCGGAGTACTCAGTCCGGCGCACCTCTGCCGA
The DNA here is from genome assembly GCA_036385235.1 of Candidatus Limnocylindrales bacterium. GTDB lineage: Bacteria > Chloroflexota > Limnocylindria > Limnocylindrales > CSP1-4 > Fen-1039. Next base: position 5,536 of record DASVKT010000095.1, read on the forward strand.
TACCCGAATCGAGGCGAACAAGCCGGTGCTCGCTTCGGTGCGTGTCGTGCTGTGCGCTGCCACGGACTGGCAAATGAACCCGGGCAGGCAGGCCGAGTCCGCCTGACCGTCTCCTGGCAGGGTCGCTTATCCCCCCAAGCGGCCCTGCCACCCTATCTCGCGCCACGCGGCCCAACGCATCTCCACGGCGCGAATCCCCCGCCCGTCGCGTATCCTCGCGCTATGCCAGTCCAACCCGCTTCCGACGCCCCACTCATCGTTCTCGTCGTCACCGATCCGGCCCGGTCACAAGACCCGGCTCTCACTCAGCACAAGATCGATCTATACATCGCGGGGATCACGCGACACGGCGGCACGCCGGCGCCTGTGTCCGTCGCGACCGGCGCCGTAGACCGAGATCGTTTCTTCGCCACGATGGCGGGCCTCGTCCTGACCGGCGGTCCGGACCTGGACCCGGCGCTCTACGGCGAGGCGGTTGCCGGCGCCACGGAGATCGACACGGAGCGCGACGCGCTGGACCACATGGCCTGGCGCGCGGCCGAAGAACGGGCAGTCCCGATCTTCGGCATCTGCCGCGGCATGCAGGCGATCAACGTCTTCTCCGGCGGGACGCTGCTCCAGGATGTCCCGAGCCACGCCGGCATTCCTTACGGCGAGGGCCCGGCCAAGACCCACGACCTGGAGATCGATCCGAACAGCCGCCTGGCCCGCGCTCTGGCGGCCGGTGCTCCGGAGGGACTCGCGGCCACGGACGAAAACGACGACACACCGGAACTGGTCGTCAACACATACCACCACCAGGCCGTAACCCACGACAGGCTGGCCCCCGGACTCCGCGCCGTCGGCTGGGCATCGAGCGAAGCCGGCCGCCTCGTGGAGGCTCTGGAGAGCCGCGACGATCAGTGGGTCGTGGGCGTCCAATGCCACCCAGAGCGGACCGAGTCCACGCCCGATGAGTTCGAGGGCGTGTGGCGGGCGTTTGTGCGCGCGGCGAGCGAGGCAGCCGAGGCGTCCGAAGGCGCGCGAGGCTGAGTTAGGGTTAGGCGCGGCGCCATCGGGGCGGCAATGCCGGCCAAAGGCCGAATCTGCCTAATGACCGTGGAGCGAGCACGGCGCGCGATCTCGGGTGCCCAAATCTCCGATTCTCGATCCGTCGTGCCGAGCTTTCGCCACAAGTAAGCCGTCAGCGGCTAACAAACAGTCCAAGAGCGCCGATCGCGGGTCCTCGGCGGACTTGAGATCTGCGTCGTGCTCGCTTGACTGTCATTAGGCGGAAACGGGGCGGGCGGCCGACGCCGGAGCCCGGGGCCGGTGCCGCGCGGCGCATGGACCACTCGCCGCCCCTCCGCCGCCGCTATCGTTTCCCAATCACGGAGGTGTTCAGGCCCAACCGCCGGCGCGTCACACGCCGCGGAGACCAGCGGAGGAGGCTGTCGGTGTTCGTACCTCTCTCGGTGCTCGAATTCCGCGACAGGGCTGAGACCTACTTCGGCGAGCGGGTCGGGGTCGTGGATGGCGACAAGCGCTTCACCTACCGCCAGTTCGGGGAGCGGACCCATCGGCTGGCAAACGCGCTCAAGATGCTGGGCGTGAAGCCGGGCGATCGGGTCAGCTTCATCACCTACAACACCCATCAGCTGCTCGAGGCCTACTACGGCGTGCTCGAGGCCGGCGCGGTGCTGAACCCTATCAACATCCGCCTGACCCCCAAGGAGATCGCCTACATCGTCGGCCATGCCGGCTCCAAGGTGGTCTTCTTCCACAAGGACTTCAAGCCACTCATCGAGGCCATCATTCCGGAGCTGCCGACGAAGCCGCGCTTCGTGATCATGGAGGGCCAGCCAGACTGCGTTGCCCAGGACGAGTACGAGGCCCTCCTCTCCGGCGGCTCGCCCGACCCGCTCACGCCCGACATCGACGAGAACGCAATGGCGGAACTGTTCTACACGAGCGGCACGACCGGCTTCCCCAAGGGCGTCTCGATGACCCACCGCGAACTGTACCTGCACAGCCTGTACGCGGAGATCGGCCTGCAGTTCACCCAGGATGATGTCGTCCTGCACGTGGTCCCGCTCTTCCACGTCAACGGCTGGGGCACGCCCCACTTCCTGACGATGGTCGGCGGCCAGCACGTGATGCTGCGCGAGTTCGAGCCGCTGGCGCTGATCCAGGCTATCGAGCGCCACAAGGTGACGCGAGTCCTGGCCGTGCCCGCGATCTTCAACGCCATGCTCCACCACGCCGAACGCCCCAAGCACGATCTCTCCAGCCTCAAGCAGGTCATCATCGGCGGCGCGCCTTCCTCGCCCACGCTCATCGCCGGGCTGGAGGAAGCGCTCAACTGCCAGGCCATCGTGGGCTACGGTCTCTCCGAAACATCGCCGATCCTGACCCTGGCCACACCGCGCACGCACCTCACCGAGTCGGAGCCGCCGGGAAAGCGCCAGTTCCGCCAATCCTGGACCGGCTGGCCGCTGGTCGGCATCGGCCTGAAAGTCGTGCACACGGACGGCCGAGAGGTCCGGCCCGACGGCGAGCAGATCGGCGAGATCATCGTCCGCTCGAACACGGTCATGGACGGTTACTACAAGGATCCCGAGGCCACCGCGGCCACCATTCGCGACGGCTGGCTCCGCACCGGCGACATGGCCGTCATCGACGAGCAGGGCTACGTCCTGATCAAGGACCGCTCCAAAGACATCATCATCCGCGGCGGCGAGAACATCTCATCGGTGGAGGTGGAGATCGCGCTGGCGTCGCACCCGGCCGTGCTGGAATGCGCCGTCGTGGCCGCGCCGGACAAGGCGCTGGGCGAGGCGCCCGTGGCGATCGTCGTCTTCAAACCCGGCCAGACGGCCACGGTCAAGGAGCTGCGCGAGCACTGCAAGGAGCGGCTGGCCCGGTTCAAGGTCCCGCGCGACATCCACTTCCGCGACTCCCTCCCGAAGGGCGGCACCGGCAAGGTCCTCAAGGCCGAGCTGCGCGAGCCGTTCTGGAAGGGGCACGACGCAAGGGTCCAGTAGCGAGCGGTGGGGCCGGGCCCGGCTGGCGGGCCGAGGCGGCGGCGCGAGCGGTGGGGGCCGGCTCGTGGGGCGGGGCTCGGGCGGCCGGACCCGGCGGGCGTCGGCGCCGCCAAATAGCCACTGCTGGGAGCCCTCCGCGGACGATCCCGCGCATGTACGCGCCTTGCGAACACGATTCCGGAAATCGCTGCCGCCCCCGCGGAATGGCGCCGCATCCGGGCATCCAGACCGCCCCGGGGCGGGTTGAGTCACCCCGGCGCCATCGGACTTCGTCCGGGAAGCCGAATTGCCGCTCGCCGGGGCTTCGACCGGTCGTTCCGGCGGCATTCCCGTGATTCAACGGCCGGAAATGCCCTCCCCTGTACGCGCCACGCGTACATGCGCGAGATAGGTGTCGCTGCCGCTCCGCCGACGACCTTCCGTCCGGCGCCGGATCGACCCACGGCCCTCCGCCGGAGGAAGTTGCCATATTCACGTCAGATCGGCGCGAGGCGATCGTCGGGCCGCCGACATCAGGGATCTGGGCGCGCAATCAGCCTCGAGCGCCGAGGATTGGGCTCGCGCGCGCGACCAGTAGCGACGATTCTGCCCAATCGATGGCATTCGGAGGTGTTCCGGGTCGACGGCGCTTTCCTGATGTCGGCGTGGCGCGAATCCGGCAAGAAGCGCGACCGCGGCGGCCATAAGCCCGCGCACTCCATCAGCGCGTCCGCAACTCCCGCCGCTCCAGCCAACTCGGGCCGGCCTCATGATCGAATGCCCGAGCTGGGCGGCCGGGATCCTCGCAGGCGATGTCGGGGTTCCTCGACTCGCCGGCAAGCTCGTGCTCGTACTCGCAGTGGAAGCACGACCAATGCATCTGCTCGAAGACGGCGTCCGACTGGGATCGCTCTGTATCAAACGCCCCAACTAGTAGACCCCGGGAGTTCCGGGCCGGGACGGGCGAAACGCCGTCGCCGGCCCTAAGATTGACGGACGCCGCCCGCCTCACCCGGGCCTGGGCCGCATGCAGGAGGACGAAGTCGTGCTATTCGATATGCCGCTCTCCGAGCTGCGGCTGTACAAGCCCGATCGCGACGAACCGGCCGACTTCGACTCCTTCTGGGCGGAGACGCTGGCGGACGCCCGAACGCACCCTATCGAGGCCACTTTCGAGCCGATCGACGCCGGCCTGGCCACGGTGGACGTCTGGGATGTCAGCTTCAACGGGTTCGGCGGCCAGCGCATCAAAGGCTGGTTCCTGGCCCCGCACGATGTGGCGGCGTCGCCCTTCGCCCGCAACGGGAAGCTGCCGTGCATGATCGCGTACACCGGATATGGCGGCGGCCGCGGTCGCCCGGCGGACTGGCTCTTTCCTCCGGCGGCCGGCCACACCCACTTCGTCATGGACATCCGCGGCCAGGGCAGCTCGTGGCGCTCCGGCGATACCCCGGACCTCGAGGGTGGCGACGACGGCGGGACGGCGGCAACCGGCCAGTACCCAGGCTTCATGACTCGCGGCATCACGGACCCTGAGAGTTACTACTACCGGCGGCTCATGACGGACGCCGTCCGAGCCATCGACGCGGCGCAGGCGCATCCGCTGGTGGACCCCAAGCGCATCGCGGTGGAAGGCGGCAGCCAGGGCGGCGGCCTGTCTCTGGCGGTCGCCGGGCTCGTCCCAGACCTGCTGATCAACATGGCGGACGTGCCGTTCATGTGCCACTGGCGGCGCGCCACGGAGATTACGGACACCGAACCGTATTACGAGATCGTGCGCTACCTCAAGATCCACCGCGATCAGACCGACCGAGTGTTCAGGACGCTCTCCTACTTCGACGGCGTCAACTTCGCCGCCCGAGCGAAGGCGCCGGCGGTCTTCTCCGTCGGCCTGATGGACGTGACCTGCCCACCCTCAACGGTCTACGCGGCCTACAACCACTACGCGGGGCCGAAGGAAATGGTGGTCTACCCGTTCAACGGCCATGAAAACGGGGAGACCATCCAGGCCGAGCTCAAGATGGCGCGCCTGGCCGCCGCAGCCCGGGGCGCAGCCGAGTGATTCCGGCGCGGCTCAGGAGCCGCAACTTCTGGCTCGCATTCGGGGCGCTGGCGGCGATCGTCGTGGTGGCGGTTCTGCTTCGGTTCGTGGACCTGGCCAACAACCCGGGCGGTCTCTACCCCGATGAAGCGGCGGAGGGTCTGGACGCTGCCAGACTGCTCCACCAGCCCGGCTTTCACCCGGACTTCATGGTCTGGTATCAGGGCGACGGAGGGCGCGAGGCACTCTTCTCCTACTTCGTCGCGGTGGCCTTCCGTTTTTTCGGCGACACGGCCGTCGTGCTGCGCGCCACCTCGGCGGCATTCGGCGTCGCGAGCGTGCTGGCCATCGGCTGGCTGGGCCGGCGCTTCGGGACGTGGGTAGGGCTGACCGCTGCCGCCTGGGCGGCCGGCGCGCTGTGGCTGGTTAACATCAACCGGACGGGCATGCGCAACTCCATCGTCCCGTTCTTCGGGGCGCTGGCATTGGTCGCGCTGATGCACTGGGCCACGCGGCCGAGCCGCCGCACGGCGGTGCTGGCGGGCGCGGTCACCTCGCTGGCGGCGATGTACACGTACCAGCCACTCAAACTCCTGCCCGTACTGGCGGTTGTCTGGCTGCTCTGGCTGCGCCGCTACGACCGGGCCAGGTACGACGAACTGCGCCCGGGCTTTGCCTGGTTCGTAGCCGCGTTCCTGATCATCGCTGCGCCGATGCTCGCCATAGTGGTCACGAATCCAGACAACTACTTCGGGCGAATCGCGTATACGAGCGCACTCAACACGAATTCCAACGCGGACGCCAACCCGCTGATCCACGCCATCCGGACGGTGCTGATGTTTGGGCTGACGGGCGACCCGAACGGGCGAGCCAACGTGGCGTCGTGGCCGCTGCTGCCGCTGCCACTCACCGTGGTCGCGGGCTTTGGACTGGTGCGGCTGTGGCGGATGCGGCGGGACGCAAGCCACTCGCTGATCCTGCTGGCATTGCCCGTATTCCTACTGCCGCCGATCCTTGCCACGGAAGGTGGCTCGCCCCACTTCCTCCGTACGCTCGGCATGGCAGCGCCGCTGGGGGTCACGATCGGGCTGGGGGCGCTCGAAATCGTCGAGCAGGTCCGCCGACGCTGGGGGCGATCCAGGGAGTGGCCGGCCGCGGCGGCTGCTGCGGCCGTGGCGGTGACTTTGACCGCGGTGGCCGTCTGGACCGGGTGGGCCTATTTCTCCAATCCGCCGGCCGACCGATACCGTGATTTCAGCGGCGATATCTACGCCCTCTCCCAAATGGCGTCACCGCCCGGCTCGGCCGTGGTCACGGACGGCTTCTCGGCGATGGATGTGCTCTTTGTCGACTACGCCGACGCACCGGCTGTCATCGCGCCCGGCTCGACCATTTCGAACCCAACGGCCTACACGCGGATCCTATCGCTCAACCGCAACGACCTGGCGAAAGCCGTCGGGCCGGAGTGGGCGGCTCGGATCGTGCCGATCGCGTGGAATCCGTCGGGCAAGCCCGCTGTGTGGGAAGTGGTGCCGTAGTGGCTCGCCTCACCTACGCGCGTGCGATCGGCCTTGCCACCGCCGCCGGCGCCGTGTTTCGCCTCGCAATCATGGCCCGCCAGCCGCTCGGCTACGACGAGGACTTCACGGCCCTGGTGGTCCATCAACCGGTGGACCGGATGATCGACATTGTCGGCCGCGACAGCGCGCCGCCGCTCTTCTACATCGCGGAACGGGCCGTTGTCGCCGTCGCGGACCTCCTGGGCCTCGCTGGGCTGGGCGGACCCGGCGGGACCGTGGCTCTGCGGCTCCTGCCGGCTCTGGCGGGGATCGCCATGATCCCGCTGATGGCAGCCCTGGCTCGGAGAGTCGGCGGTGATCGCGCCGGGATCTGTGCGGCGCTCTTTACGGCGCTTGTCCCGACGACGATGTGGCTCTCCGGTTTCGTGCGCATGTACGGCCTCGGGGCGACGCTCACGGTTGCGGCGGCGCTGCTCCTCTGGCGCGCGGTCGAGAAACCGAGTTCGGCCTGGCGATGGGCCGCTTATGGCGCGGCAGCCGCGGCGGCCGTCTGGACGGACTACTTCTGCGCAGTGGCTCTGGCCGGGATCGTGTTGGCGGCATTCTCTCTTCGACCCGGATGGCGAGCCGTCGTCACGGCCGTCGTCGTCACGGCCGTCGCCGGGGCCAGTCTCGCTCCCTGGCTGTTCTTTGCCAGAGCCCAATTCCAGCACACCGGCCAGGGATTCTGGATACCGCCGCTCAGCCCCTCGATGCTTAGCGGGACCGCGGTGCAGCTGTTCACCGGCCCGCCGATCGCCTCGGTCTTCCCGGACCAGCCACTCCTCATCGACCTCCAGACTCTGGCGTGTGTGGCCGGTTTCGTCGCCCTCGCCTGGTCGGTGGTGGCGTTGCACCGCCTCGGCCCGCCGGCTCGCCGGGCCGCCCTCTTTTGCCTCCTCGCGGCCTCGGGTGTCCTACTTCTGACGGCCGTCAGCGTCTTCCGG
>DASVKT010000096.1:0-2899 GCA_036385235.1 Candidatus Limnocylindrales bacterium
CTCCAGCCCGTAGCCGGACTTTGCCTCCGCCGTGGTGGTGCCGCAAGCGAGCATCTCGTCCAGCCGCCGGCGCGCACCGTCCAGCAGCTCAGGTCCGGTTGCGGAGCGGGTCGCGGCCACGGTGGAAAGGATTCCGCCGCCCGCCGTGAGCACTTCCAGGTATCCGGCGCCGCGGGCGCGCATCTGCCACTCCAACTCTCGCGTGCCCGCGAAGACGAGGTGGGTGTGGGCGTCGATCAGCCCGGGCGTGACCAGGCCACCGGCCGCATCCACGCGGTGGAATTCTTCGAGGGGATGGCCGGCGGACTCTATCTGGCGGTGGACGTCTGCCGCCGGCCCGGCGGCGATGAGGCGGTCATCCCACGCGGCCACGGCAAGGGGCCGGCCCGGTCCGCCCTCGAGTACGGCCGCATCACCCTGCGCGAAGCCGCGACGCAGACCACCGGCCAGGGTCGCGATGGAGCCGATGTTCTCGATCAGAAGGCCGCGCCGTCCGGCATCCCGCTCACTCACGCGCGCCGGACCGCTTCCAGCCGCAGCTCCAACGCCTGGAGCGGCGAGAAATCGCGCAGCTTAAGGAACTCGGCTGCGCCGGCCAGCCTTTTGGTCTGAGAGTGACTCTGGGAGATGCCGGCGTGGTCCGCCACGTCCAGCAACGCCCCAATCGGTGCGAGGCCGATGAGTTCCGACTCGAAAAGATGCACGCCGTCCTCAGCCGCCTCGGCCCGAACCGCTTCCCAGACGAGCCAGAGCGGTGTCGTGTGGAAGTCCAGCAGATTCATCGACACCTGGGCCCGGTCCAGATCCTCGATCCAAAAGCCCTTGGCCTGGACTCGCGGCAAACCGCCGCTGGACTCCCGGATACGGCGCGCGATCCGCTGAGCCAACTCCACGTCGCGGCTCTCGAGGTTGATGTTGTAGGCGATCAGGAACGGCCGCGCGCCCACCGCCATAGCCCCGGCCCGCGGATGCAGAACCGATGGACCGAAGTCCGGCTTCCGGCCCGGCTCACCGATATGCGTCTTGAGGCCCTCGTATTGCCCGCGGCGGATGTCTGCCAGCCGCTCGCGGGTCGGCGAGGTGGAGGCTTCGCCGTACAAGTAGACCGGCAGGGCGAAACGCTCTGCCATCTGCGCACCGAAAGTGCGGGCCAGCTCGATGCAGTCGGCCATGGTGGCACCGGCCAGTGGAATAAACGGCACCACGTCCACAGCCCCGATGCGCGGGTGCTCGCCGGAGTGGTGGTCCATGTCTATCTCGGCGACCGCGACCGCCACGGCTCGCTCCAGGGCCTCCAGGATCGGTGTCGGCTCGCCCGCCAGCGTGAAGACGCTGCGGTTGTGGCTGGCATCGCTCGTCCGATCGAGCAGATGCGCGCCCGGAACCCGCTCGACAGCCGCGGCGATCTTGTCCACGACTTCGATCCGGCGGCCTTCGCTGAAGTTCGGGACCGACTCGACGAGCTTCGTAACGTTACCTCCGAGACTACCTGATACCTGCACCCGCGCATATCGTGTCACAAGATCAATGCGACTGATCGCCTAATGCCAGATTGAGCCGCCCCAAGTAGCATGCCGCGCGATGGGGGGACGGGCATGACAAGAATGGGCAGGCCGTCGTTGTGGCGGCAGCGTGATTTCGCAAAGATCTGGTCCGCCGCGACCGTTTCGGCCATGGGCAGCCAGGTCACCATCATCGCCTTGCCCTTCCTCGCCCTGACGATGCTAAACGCGAGCGTGTTCCAGGTCTCGCTGCTGGCCGCGGTCGAGATGCTGCCGTTCTTGCTTTTCACTCTTCCGGCGGGAGCATGGCTGGATCGGATGCGGCGGCGCCCCATCTTGGTCGCTGCCGACATCGCCCGCGCGGTCACGCTGTCCTCCATCCCGGTCGCATTTGTCGCCGGCGCGCTCACGCTGTGGCAGCTCTACGTTGTCGCATTCGTCACCGGAACGCTGACGGCCTTCTTCGACATCGCGGACCAGTTGTACCTTCCGGCCATTCTGGATCGGGACGATCTGGTGGATGGCAACGCCCACCTCCAGATCAGCTATTCGGTCGCCCAGATCGGCGGGCCAATCGTCGGGGGCAACATCATCGCCTTGGTCGCCGCCCCGTGGGCGATCGCCGTGGACGCACTCAGCTTCCTTGCCTCCGGCGCGCTCATCAGCACCATCCGGCGCCGCGAGGAGAAGCCGGCGCGCCGTCTGGACGATTCGGGGCGGCCGGCGTCGATTCGATCGGAGGTCACCGAGGGCCTGAGATATGTTCTCGGGCACAAGTATCTGAGACCGATCGCGGCCAGCACCGGAATCAGCAACCTGTTCGGCGCGGCCCTGTTTTCGATATTCCCGGTGTTGATCTGGCATGAGTTGCGTTTGCCGGCCGCCTTCTTCGGCAGCGTCATGGGCGCCGCGAGTGTGGGTTTCCTGGTCGGCGCCGCCCTCGCGAGCAGACTTCCGGCCAGCATCGGAATCGGGCGGACGATCGTCGCTTCGGCGGCGCTAGCCTGTCCGGCTTATGTACTTCTCAGCCTCACTTCGGGCGATCTCAACCTTGCGGCGGTGACCCTCTTCGTGGGCTGGTTTGTCGTGGGCATGAGTCAGGTTATATACAACGTGGCTCAGATTTCCCTACGTCAGGCGATCACTCCACCGGAACTACAGAGCCGCATGAACGCGACCATGCGATTCATCGTGTGGGGCACCATCCCGATCGGATCGCTTTTGGGCGGCGCGCTGGCCACCTTTGTGCCGGTGCGAGGCGCGCTCATGTTTGCGGCCCTGGCCTCGTTCATCGCGGTCCTGCCGCTCCTCGCCTCTCCGCTGAGCTTGCTTCGCGACATTCCCGGCGAGGGCGATCTCGGCCCCGGCTCGATGCCCTTCGTGGCCTCGCCTGCGAC
>DASVKT010000097.1:0-2757 GCA_036385235.1 Candidatus Limnocylindrales bacterium
CGAGCGCCGCCGAGCAGACCTGTTGCGGAGCATCGGCCGCCTCGAATTCAGGGTGGAAGGCCTCATGGCCAAGTCGCCCGCCGAAGCCTACGCGAGCCTGCAGAGGATCCCGGACATCGGCCCCTGGACCGCAGCGGAAGCCACGCGGCTGGCTTTCGGCGATCCGGACGCCGTCAGTCTCGGGGACGCGCATCTACCCGATCTGGTCTCCTGGGCGCTGGCCGGGGAACCGCGCGCGGACGACCTCAGGATGCTCGAACTACTGTCACCCTACTCCAGCCAGCGAGCCAGAGTGATCCGGCTGCTCGAGGTATCCGGGATCAAGATCCCGCGCTTCGGGCCAAGGTTCTCGCCGAGGCACATCGAACGGATCTAACAGCCGAGACCTAGCAGCCCGCCAGATAGAAGCAGGGGTTGACGGCATCGGCATTGCTGCCGAGGGCCCACGGGGGGCCGAGCCACACCTCGAAGTGGAGGTGCGGGCCCGTCGCAACACCGGTCATACCAATCGACCCGATCCGCTGACCCGCCCTGATCTGCTGACCATTCCTGACGCCAACATACGACAGATGGTTGTACGTGGTATAGAGCTTGGTGCCGTCCATGACCCAAATCACGTTGCCGCCACCAGTGACGGACCGCCAACCCGCCATTACGACGGTCCCGCCGACGGCCGCGTAGACCGGCGTACCTTGCTGCGCCGCAATATCGATGGCGTGGTGCCCGGACCAGTAGTACTGACTGACGTAGTTGCCGCCGCCGACAGGCCAGGTCCAACCTCGGGAGCTGGAACCGGAGCTGGAGCCGGAGCTGGAGCTGGAGTTGGAACCGGAGCTGGAGTTGGAGCTGGAGTTGGAGTTGGAGCCGGAGCTGGAGGACGAACTCTTCGGCATCGGGCCGCCGCTGACTCCCGGGATGAGCAGCGCCTGACCGACGATGACCTTGGTCTCTGGCAAGTTGTTGGTGTCGATGATGTCCTGGGCGGTCACGCTGTACTTGGTCGCCAGTGAATCCAGCGTGTCCTTCGCACCCGCCTTGACCAGCAAGCCGTCCATGGGCGGGATCAGAAGCTGCTGGCCCACATGCAACGAGGATGGGTTCGGCAGTGTCGACTTGTTAGCCCAGTAGATGGTCGTCGTGGCGAGCCCAAACTTGCCCGCGATCGCGCCCAGGGTGTCACGCGCCACAACCGTGTAGCTCTTGAGCAGCGCCGAAGCGTCCGTTCCGACGCCCGGGTTCTGAAGAGTATTTGGGATCGTGCCGTCACCGAGGTAGATGTCGCTTACATCGGGTGCGTTGGGCCCGTCTCCGGCCCCATACCAGACAACCGGAGCGGCGGCGTTTACCTGCGGAGCCGGAGTGGCACTGGCGGCAGTCAGGGCGGACGCGGGCGCGACCTGGGCCAGAGAACTCACAAGAGCGGCGACCACCAGCAGGACGCAAACACCGATGGGAACCAGGCGCCCGACTCCATCCAGGCGCGCTACATCGGCGGCCAGAGACCGAATCGGGGCAAGCGGATCGAAGGCGCCAGATGCCGACTTGGCGTCCGGCTGTGTCTTCCCGCGGCTGGCGAGGCGCTCCAGAATCTTGCTCACCGGGGCCGATGCTTGACGCAATACATGAACTCCAGCATGGGGTGGCGGCTCCCACGGGATGGATCGGGAGGCCGGTCGGTCGGTCGGTCGAACTGCACCTTACCAGAGGATGCCCAAACAGCGCAAACGGCCGCGGGTACCGGGCCGGCGCCGAGATGGTCCTCGGACCGGGCACGCGTGCTTGCAGTGCTAACCTGTGACGACGACTCCGGCCCCTACTCCCACCGCCCGGTGCCTGCTTCCCGCCCGCCAATCACCACGGAGGTGCCCCGTGAAGATCGGTCTCCAAATCTCGTCCTTCACGTGGCCGGGCGGCGATGCCGCGATCGGAGCCACCCTCGCCCGCATCGCCGAAACAGCCGACGGCGTCGGCTTCGATTCGCTGTGGGTCATGGACCACTTCTATCAGATCCGGGGCGTGGGCAAGCCGGAAGAGCCGATGCTGGAAGGTTGGTCGGCGCTGGCGTTCAAGGCCGCCCATTCGAAATCGGCGACGCTCGGGCTGATGGTCGGCGGTATCCACTACCGCCAGGCCGCGCTCTGGGCCAAGGCGGCCACAACGCTGGATGTACTGAGCGGCGGTCGCTCCTATCTCGGCATCGGCGCGGCCTGGAACGAGGAGGAGAGCCACGGCCTCGGCTTCCCGATGCCGCCCCTGGGCGTCCGCTTCGAGATGCTGGAGGAAACGCTCCAATACGTCCATTCGATGTGGGAGGGCGAGCGCGGCTCCGGCAAGCCTTTCGACGGCAAGCACTACCAGGCCGAGCGGCTGCTCAACTCACCGCAGGTTCTGAGCAGGCCGCACCCGAAGATCCTCATCGGCGGCGGCGGCGAGCAGAAGACGCTGCGTCTGGTCGCCAAGTACGCGGACGCCTGCAACGTCTTCGGCGGGCCGGACCAGTTGGCCCACAAGTACGCCGTGCTGCGGGAGCGCTGCGCCGAGGTCGGACGGCCATTCGATGAGATCGAGCGGACGAACCTGGCGAGCGTCGACCTCGGCACTCAGTCCGCGGCCGAAATCATCGACCGCTTTGGGGCGCTGGCGGAAGTCGGCGTCCAGCACGTCGTCTTCGGCCTCCGCGATGTCAGCGACGTCTCGAACATCGAGAAGTTCGGCCGCGATGTGCTGCCGGCCGTTCATGCTCTTGTGGCGAAGGCG
>DASVKT010000098.1:0-13778 GCA_036385235.1 Candidatus Limnocylindrales bacterium
ATCCGGGGCCAGCACCTGTCCCACCCTCGAGACGACGTCGCGTCCCGCATCGGTGAGCCAGACCAGAACCCGGCGTTCATCGCGTTCGTCGCGGATCCGTGCGACGAGGCCCTTGGCTTCCAGGCGTTGCAGCAGCTCCGAGACGGAGTTGCGTCGCAGCCCGAGATGCTCGGCTTGCTCGCCGACCGTCAGCGGGCCGCTGGCCGAGAGATGCTGCAGCACCTCCAGCGCGCGGCGAGTGACGGGCAGATCCGCTCCCTGAACGCGATTGGCCCAGTGATAGCGCCGGTACACCTCCGGAAAGAGGCGGGCGACGCGTTTCGCGGCAGCGACGGCCGAAAGCTCGGCTGTGGCGTCCTGCTCGTCGGAGTCGGGCTTCACTGGTTGGGATCTGCTCGTGACGATCATGTCGCAACGACTATCTCCGGCCCGGCTTCGGCCGTCAACGGATGTGATCGGTCGCTACGACATATTACGAAGGATGCGGGTATTCGAGGCGCGGATATTGGGCCACGAAGGGCACTCCTGCTGACGCAGACGGCAGCGGCACGGCCGCCTGCCGCCACGTAGGGCATCACGCCTCAGCCGACCGCCCTGACAAAGACGGGCAGCGGCACGGCCGCCTGCCGCCACGTAGCCGTGCCGCCCTCCAGGACAGACGGGCCGAATTGGCCCAAAAGGCTCTGCATCGGCGCATAGTGCTCCCCGAACGGGTGGGTCCGAACGGCCGAGGCGGTGCCGGTCGGGCGCCGGCCGAGTCTGGAGCTCTGGATGCGCCTACCTCGCCGCTGGTTTGCGGTCGCCTTTGCGGTGCTCATCGTCGGAACCGTCGAGGCGCTCAGCGATACCGTCTTCGATGCCGTACTGCCGTTTCCGTTCCACACACTCCTCGTGTTGGCGATGGTAGTAATCGTCGTCGCCACCGGGGCGATCTACTCGTTCCCTTTGATCGATCGGCTGAGCCAGGATCTCCGAGATCGAAACGCGGTCCTCGAATCGCGAAATGCGGTGCTGCGAGCCGTCTATGACGTCAGCCTGGCGGTGTCGGGCAGAGCGGACCCGGGCCGGACCATCGCCTCGATAGTCGACCACGCCCGAACCCTTCTGAACGCAGACGGCGCCCTCCTTGCCATGGACGGCCCGGGCGGCGGCCTCCGCCTCCGAGCGGCCAGCGCTGCGCCCGGAGTCCTGGTCGGAGAAGACGCATCCAGAGGCCAGATCATGGCCATGGACGAGGATGACCTTGGTTGTTATCTCCGGACCGGGTATCGGATCGGCCTGACCGCGCCCGTGGGGCACGGTGATCGGCGAGTCGGAGCCTTGGGGATCGTTCTCGAGGCGGGATTGCGGCGTCGGTTCGACCAAGAGGAAGTCGAGACTCTCACAGCTCTGGCGACGCAGCTCGGTGTCGCACTGGAAGCCGCCAGGCTTCAGGACGAACTGCAACTCCTGGCAGTCCAGGGTGAGCGCGAACGGATTGCTCGTGAGATGCACGACGGGTTGTCGCAGGTTCTCGGCTACGTCAACACCAAGTCCCAGGCCGTTGAGGAGATGCTTGCCGCCGGTCGAGTGGCCGACGCGCGAACTCAGTTGGCTGAGTTGGCGGCCGCGGCGCGTTCGGTCTACGTAGACGTCCGCGAGGCGATTCTGACCCTCTCGCCGCCGGCGCCTTCGGATCGTGGAGTGGCTGCGGCGCTGGAGGACTATGCCGGGCGCTACGCCGAATCGTCCAAGCTGGCCGTCCGCTTCGATGCCGCCCCGGAGGCAGTGGAAACGGCGCTGTCGGCTGCCGCCCAGGCCGAGATCTTCAGCATCGCCCGAGAGGCTTTGACCAACGTCCGGAAACACGCCCGGGCCCAGCGGGTGACGATCGGTTTCTCTCGAGCCGCAAACAAGCTGATGCTGACCATCGCCGACGACGGTGTCGGCTTCGATTCCGATTTGGTGGCGGCCGGTCCTGAGCGCTGGCCCCACTTCGGTCTGGCCGGAATGCGCGAGAGGGCTGAGGCTATCGGGGCCGTGATCGCCTGGCGCAGCAGCCGCAATGGAACAGTTGTTGAACTACAAGTTCCGGTGGGGGCCTCCTCGTGGAGTTCCCCACCCAGCGAATCGGCTTCGTCCGGTGAGACGAAGGGTCCCATGGAGCAGCACCGCGCGGTCCGATCGCCCGCTACCACCCAATCGGAGGCAGACTGAGGCCATGAGAACGCTTCTCGTTGAC
This sequence comes from Candidatus Limnocylindrales bacterium, assembly GCA_036385235.1. Lineage (GTDB taxonomy): Bacteria > Chloroflexota > Limnocylindria > Limnocylindrales > CSP1-4 > Fen-1039. Next base: position 2,222 of record DASVKT010000098.1, read on the forward strand.
GACCATGCCCTGTTTCGCGACGGAGTTGCCTCGCTACTTCTTGCCTGGGGGCACGAAGTGGTGGGTCAGGCTGCGGATGGCGGCGAGGCAATCGAGATGGTGGAGAAGACCTCGCCTGAAGTCGTCCTGATGGACATTCGGATGCCGAATGTCTCCGGCCTTGAAGCTACCGCGCAGATCAAGGAGCGCCACCCGGAAGTAGCCATCGTGATGCTGACCGTCAGCGAGGACGAGGCCGATCTCTTCCGCGCGATCAAGGCCGGCGCCCAGGGCTACCTTCTGAAGAACTTGGAGGCGCAGCAGTTTCGATCCATGTTGGAAGGTGTCGCCCGCGGCGAACCGGCCATCACTCCGGCGACGGCCGTCCACATCATCGACGAGTTCCTACGGACGCCGGGGGGCCAGCCCAAGCCAACTCAGCGCCTTACCGATCGCGAACTCGAGGTTCTCAAGCTCGTGACCGTAGGTCAGCGTAACCGCGAGATCGCGGTCGAGCTGAGTATCAGCGAGAACACGGTCAAGTTCCATCTGAAGAACATCGTCGAGAAGCTGCACGCCCAGAACCGCGCCGAGTTGGCGGCTCGGGCAGTACGTGAAGGCTTGGTGCCGGATCCGCCGCAGGACATGATGGCCCGCGAACGCAGAGGCCGCGGAGTTGGGGATAGGTTCCGCTAGGCGCCGCAACGCCAAGCAGGCCTGGTCGGCGGCTAACCCTACCCGCGTAGCCCGGCCGGGATTTCTGCCGCAGCGGCCTCGTCCACGATCCAGAACGCGCCGGTTCGGCGTGTTCTCTGAACCGGCCACTGCCGATCGTCGCGCGTCTCGCCGAAGACGTGACCCAGGGCCTCCGCCTTGCCGGCTCCCCACGTGACAACAAGAACCGGGCCGGCCTCAAGCAGCTTGGGATTGATCGTGACGCGCGGCAGGTGCGGCCCGATATGCGACGGCGCGGGTAGGCCCATGGTCCAGGCCATGCTGTCCAGGGCGGGTGAGTTGGGGAAACAGGACAGGACGTGCCCGTCGTCCCCCACGCCCACCAGGATCAGATCGAAGCGCGGCCAGTTGCCGTCCACCATTGGGACCCGGCTGCAGATCTCCTGGGCGTACTGCGCGGCGCACCAATGCGTGTCTTTGTACTCCGCCAGGGCTTTGTCGGTAGGGAAGGGGTGGATGTTCGCCGTGGGAAGCGGGGCACCGCCCGCAGAACCGCCGCCGCCCAGCAGGACATCATCTAGGGCGGTCACGTTGGATTCCGGGTGGCCGCGCGGCACGAAGCGGTCATCGCCCCACCAGATGTGGACCTGGGACCACGGGATGGTGTTTACGAGCGGGGACTGGGCCAGTAGCCGGTAGATGGGGATGGGCGTGTTGCCGCCTGTGGTGCAGAAGTCAGCCCGGCCGCGCCGCTCGATGGCGGCGACCAGGGCGGCGGCGATTCGTTCAGCCGCCTCTGCGGCGGCCGCGTCCGGATCTGCCGTGACGACCAGCTCCGGCTCGCCCTTGTTGGGAGCCGGCAAGTTGGCAGTGGCGGTTCCGGAGAGCGTGTCTGATTCCGGGCAGAAATCCGGCTCCTGGTCAGTCATCGTCCTAGCTCCTGTGCCTTTCCGCCACCCTTGCGCGGCCCCGCGTTGTGCGAACCCGAATCTACGCCTAACAGCCGAGCGGCTGTTGCCAGTGCGTGCACGGCAACCGGATCTGCTGCCCCTTCTTCGACGGCTCGGGCCAGAAGATCTATGTCCGTCATCCGCGGCGCGGCGTAGACGCGCCGAACTCGTTCGCGGCCGTCATCCAGGATCGACACGTCGACTGTGTGGTCGTCGGCCGAAATGTTGCCGACCAGCTCCGCGCCTCTCAGCCGAGAAGTGATCTCGACGCGGACCGTGGATCCGGCACTCAACTTGGAAGCGGCCGGCTGGAGGACAACCTCCACCTCATGTTCCTTCTGCCGGAGAGTGGCAACTCGCCGCCCCTCTCCCTCGCGGCTGAGCTGCTTCACAACGGTCATCCCCAGCCGCGATGCAAGCCAGGCTACGTGGTAGAGCGGCCTGACCACATTCGTCTCGAAGGCAGCAGCGCCCGTCCCCGCAGCCGAGTACTCCACGCAGATACGCCGCACGGCTCCGAGGTGGGCCCGCAGATCCGGCAGGTCGTAGACGGAGGCGACGGCCTCGCGCCAGCGGGCCTGGCGCAGCAGAGCCCAGTCGGCCACGACGACGCGGCGCTCCTCGACGGCCGTGGCCAGCTGGCCGAGTATCTCCAGCCCGTCGCCAGACCAGGCCGAGCCGTCCACGATGAGGCGATCCGCGATCGGCAGCAGACGATCTGCGCGGCGTGAGCCGAAGGGCGGATCGGCGGGCCACCACAAGGCCACGGGCAGGTCGTGGACGAGGAGGGGGACGATGATCGAGGCCAGGTGGGCGCCGGTCTCGCCGTGGGCGGTGACGTGGATGGTTTCCGCCCCGGTTTCCGCGCGGCCATCTGCAGTGGCCATGGAAAGGGCCTCGATGCGCGCGTCAAGGCCGGCCGGTCCATCCGGGTCCACGGCCGAGAGGATCAGCGAACGCGAGGCGTGGCGCGAGGCGGTTGCCGAAATTGTGGCCGCGCACCTCGCAGCGGTCTTCTCGTCGCCCGCCACTACCACCAGGTTGAGCACGCTTGTCCGGGCCGCGACGTGGTGGCCGCCGCCGTCACTCGTCTCGCGGGCGGCGGCAAGGGCGGCTGCGGCGCGGGCGGCGGCTTCAGTCTGTGCCGCGATCAGCGCCGCCTGTGCCTTCGCTGCTTCTTCGCGGGCAACGGCTGCGCGGGCCCACAGCTTGCCGAGCTGGCCCTCGATCTCGGGGACGGAATGGGCAACCGGCCTGGCGGCCATCAGATCCTGCGCCAGCGTCTGCCGTCGCGCTCCATCAGCTCGTCGGCCGCTTCAGGGCCCCACGATCCGGCGGCGTAGTCCGGGAAGTGGGGCGGCGGCTGATTAGCCCAGGCATTGATGATCGGCGTGACCACGCCCCAGGCCGCTTCAACTTCGTCTGCTCGAGCAAAGAGCGAGGCATCGCCCAGGAGCGAGTCGAGGATGAGCGTCTCGTAGGCGTCCGGCGAGTCAACCACGAATGAGGTGTCGTAGGCAAAGTCCATGTTCACGGTGCGGACGTCCAAGCCAAGGCCCGGCACCTTGGCCGCGAAGCGCAGCATGATGCCCTCGTCCGGCTGGATGCGCATCGCCAGAACGTTGGGCGCAGGATCGCCGGACGACTCGCGGAAGAGCCGCAGTGGCACGTCCTTGAACTGGACGGCAATCTCCGTGGCTCGCTTGGGCAGTCGCTTGCCGGCGCGCAGGTAGAACGGGACGCCGCTCCAGCGCCAGTCGTCGATCTCGAAACGGCCGGCGACGAACGTTTCCGTCTCGGATTCCGGGTCCACCTCCGGCTCCTGGCGGTAGCCCGGCGCCGGCTCGCCCTGAACCCAACCGGGGCCGTATTGGCCACGGACCACGTTCTTGCGGACGTCGTCCGGATCCGGAGCGGCGATCGCGCGCAGGACCTGGAGCTTCTGGTCGCGCAGTGCGTCCGCTTGAAACGAAGATGGCGGCTCCATGGCCACGAGGGTCATGAGTTGCAGCAAGTGGTTCTGGAGGATGTCGCGGCTGGCGCCGGTTTCCTCGTAGAAGGCACCGCGGCCTTCCACGCCGATCGACTCGGCCACGGTGATCTGGACGTGATCCACGTAGCTGCGGTTCCAGACCGGCTCGAAAATGCCGTTCCCGAAGCGGAAGACCATCAGGTTGCGGACCGTTTCCTTGCCCAGGTAATGGTCGATGCGATAGACCTGGGACTCGCGGAAGACCCTGTGGACCTCGTGGTTCAGCGTGCGCGCCGACTCGAGGTCGCGCCCAAAAGGCTTCTCGACGACGACGCGCCGCCAGCCCGAGCCACGCTGCTCGTGGTCCAGCCCGACTCTGCCCATCTGGCGCACGATCTCCGTGACCTGGGAAGGCTGAGTCGCGAGGTAGAACAGGCGATTGCCGGCCGTGCCGCATTGGGCATCCAGCTCGTCGAGGCGTTCGCCCAGCCGGTCGAAGCCGGCGTCGTCGGCGAAGTCCAGTTGCTGATAGTGGATCCGCTTGGCCAGTTCCGCCCATGAGGCTTCGTCGATCGGCTGGACTCGCGAGTACTTCTCCAGCGACGTTCGAACTTCGGCGGCAAAGGTTTCGTTTGTGTACGGCCGCCGGGCGACGGCCACGAGGCTGAACTCCGCCGGAAGCAGGTTCGTGCGCCAGAGCTGGTAGATCGCGGGCATCACCTTGCGGTGGGCGAGGTCTCCCGTGGCGCCGAACAGGACGAAAGCGCACGGATCCGGAACGCGCTCCAGCCGGAGCCCTTCACGAAGCGGGTTAGTGTCCGGGTCTGGCTTGGCGCGGCGCCCGGCGGCCGTGACCGACTCTCTCAGCTGGCGCGCTGTTCTGGCGACGGGCGGTGCCGCAGGGACGCGGGCGGGGCTCACGGGGAGCCTATTCGGTCTTGACTGCGTGGCCGCCGAATTCGTTGCGGAGCGCCGCCAGGACCTTGGCCTGGTAGCTGTCATCCTGCCGCGAGCGGAAGCGGTTGAGCAGGCTGAGAGTGATGACCGGCGCCGGCACGTCCTTGTCGATGGCTTCCTGGACGGTCCAGCGGCCCTCGCCGGAATCGGCGACCCAGCCCTTGAGGTGCTTGAGGTCCTGGTCCGGCGCGAGTGCCGAGGCGGCAAGCTCCAAGAGCCATGACCGGACCACGGAGCCGTGCATCCACAGATCGGCGATGGCGGCGAGGTCCAGCTTGTAGTCCGAGGCGTGCAGGATCTCAAAGCCCTCGGCGTAGGCCTGCATCAGGCCGTACTCGATGCCGTTGTGGATCATCTTCACGTAGTGGCCCGCACCGGGACCGCCGGCGTGGAGGTAGCCGTTCTCCGGCGCCAGGGAGCGGAAGATCGGCTCCAGGCGCTTCACCGGTTCCGGTTCGCCGCCGACCATCAGGCAATAGCCGATCTTGAGGCCCCAGATACCGCCGGACGTTCCGGCATCGATGAAGTTGACGCCATGCTCGGCGACCTTGGCGTGGCGGCGGACGGTGTCGTGGAAGTTGCTGTTGCCGCCGTCGATGATCGTGTCGCCCGGCTCCAGGAGCTTGAGCAGCTCATCGATCATGGATTCGGTGGCGTCGCCGGACGGAACCATCACCCAGACCGCGCGCGGCTTCTCCAGCTTCTGGACGAGTTCAACCAGGGAGAAGGCGCCGTCTGCGCCCTCGGTCATGATCTCCTGGGTCTTCTCCGCGGTCCGGTTGTAGGCCACGATGTGGTGCTTGTCCAACATGAGGCGCCGCACCATGTTGGCGCCCATTCGGCCGAGGCCGACAAATCCGAGGTCCATGGCTCAGGACTCCTTGAGGGCTGCGGCGAGGGCTCGACCGACGGCGGCGAGGCCGGCATCGGCATCCTGGCCGAGGTTGATGCGAAGAATCGGCAGCTTGTGATCTTCGATCGTCCGGGCGTCGCCGATCGCCTGCGCGTCGATCAGCTGGCCGAAGGTGTAGGCCTTGCCGGGGATGCTGCGCTCTTCGGGATGCTCGGAAACCAGCTGGAGGAACCAGCCGATCGGGGCGCCGCCCTTGTGGAGCTGGCCGGTGGAGTGCAGGAACCGCGGCCCGTAGCCGACGGTGGTGGCGCGATGCGTGGTGTTGCGGATGGCCGTCCGGATCTCGGCGAGCGCTTCGTCGCGGGCCGGCGTCTGCATGATGTAGGCCTGGATTGAGGCGTAGCCGTTCGAGAGCAGGTTGTCCAGGTGCTTGCCAAGGGCCGTGGCCAGGGCCTTTTCGTCGGCCACGCCGACGGCCGTTTCCTCGGCGCTGGCGCCGGCGCCGGTCTCGAAGCTGGCGATGACGGCCCGGGTGTTGGTCTTGGCTTCCTCGACGTTGGGCTGGTCGAACGGCTCGATGCCCAGGACGACGCTCGCCAGGGCGGTTGCGATTTCCCAGCGAAGGAATTCGGCGCCCAGCTCGATCTTGGAGCCGACCGCGATGCGAATCACCGGATGGCCGGCCTTGGCCAGATCCTGCAGTCGGGCATCGACGTTGGCGCTGGTGGTGCTGTGCGGCCCGGCGGATCCGGCGAGCGTGATGCGGACGAAGACTCGATCGTTGCCGTAGACGCTCGGGACGGCGAGCTCCTCGCCGTCGATCGGGACGACTCCGACGCCTACCGGCTCCAGGGTCGGATCGGCGGCTCGGGCTGCGATGCTGGCCAGGGTCTCCTTGCCGGTACTCTCGGCGATCAGCTGCTCGACCCAGGGCCCGAAGGCGGCCAACTCGCGGTCGATCACGAAGGTCAGCTTGTCGCGGCCATTGGCGGCGAAGACGCCCATCGCGATGCCGAGCGCCAGGCCCGGGTTCTTGGCCGGGTCCGTCACGCCGCAGGCCATGATCATCTCGCGGGACTTGGTCAGAAGCTGGTCCAGATCCACGCCCAGGAGTGCGCTTGGCACGAGGCCGACATAGGTGAGGGCCGAGTAGCGGCCACCCACATCCGGCGGGTTGATGAAGAGCTCGCGCAGCCGGTCGTGGTGCGGGATCGACTTGAGGCTCTTGTCCGGGTCCGTAATTGCGGCCATGTAGTCGCCCGGCTGGGCGGGCCTGCCGATGCCGGCGTCGCCCAGGGCGATGTCCGTGCGCTCCCACTGGTAGGCCTGGAACGAGAGCGACTCGGCCGTGGTCCCGGACTTGGTGGAGACGATGAAGAGCGTTGTGAGCGGGTCCAGGTCGTCCAGCGTCGCAGCGACCGCGGCAGGATCCGTGGAGTCCAGGACGCGGACCTCAAGTCCGCCCTTGGCCGTGCCGAACACGTCGGCGAGTAGGGCGGGGGCCAGGCTGCTACCGCCCATTCCGCCCAATACGGCAGTGGTGAAACCGCTTGCCTTGGCCGCTACCGCAAAGGCGCGCAGCTGCTCCAGCTTGTCCGCGAAGTGGAACGGCGCCTCGAGCCAGCCGAGCCGCGTGGAGATGGCGCGCTGAGTGACGTCCTTGTCGCTCCAAACCGACGGGTCGCGACGGCCGATCGCTCGATCCGCCCAGTTCTCCTTGATGGAGAGCTCGCGAGCTGCGGCCAGCGCCGCCTCCAGCTTCGCGTCGTTGATCGTGAGGTCCAGTGCGAGATCCGTCATTTGGGCAAGCCTCGTGGTTGGCGGGGTGCTGGGCTGGATGCCGGCTGCGTTGAGCGGCTACGGCTTGGGTGGTGTTGCTCCGGCCGCTTCCATTCGAGCGGCCTCCTGCTCGATCGCTCTGATCTTGCCTACGCGCCGTACATGGCGCGGCGCGCCGGTGAAATTGGCGGCGAGGAAACTCGTCGCGCAGGCGACGGCAGTCTCGATGCCGATAACACGGCCGCCGAGGGTCAGCACGTTCATGTCGTCGTGCTCCACTCCCTGGCCGGCCGAGTAAGTGTCGTGGCAGAGCCCGGCTCGAATGCCGGGCATCTTGGATGCGGCGATTGAGGCGCCGACCCCGCTGCCGCAGATGAGCAGGCCGCGATCGGCGCGACCTTCGAGGATCGCCAGCGAAAGGGCGCGGGCATAGTCCGGGTAGTCGTCGTCGTAGTCGGAGCCGTCGCCGCCAAGGTCGATCAACTCATGGCCGAGCGGCGCGAGACGCATCAGCAGCTCAGCTTTCATCTCGGCGCCGGCGTGATCTGCCGCCAGGGCGATGCGCATCTTCCGCTCCTCTCAGCAGGTTTCTAGCAGGTTTCCGGGCCGCGCTCTGCGGTTGGGACGCGGCCGCTGAAGCCGTCGCGCACGACTGCGCGCCCGACCTCCGCCACGCGCTCCACAGTGAAGCCGAAGCGGCGCATGACCTCGTCACCGGGAGCCGATGCGCCGAAGTGGTCTATCCCGATGATTGCGCCGTCGCTTGTTGCGTAGCGTTCCCAGCCGAAGGGGCTGAGGGCTTCTACGGCCACTCTCTTGCGGGCGGCCTTCGGCAGGATCGACTCGCGATAGGCCGCGTCCTGGCGCTCGAAGCGCTCCCAGGAAGGGAGGCTCACGACGCGGGTGCGGATGCCGTCGCTCTCCAGCGCCTCTGCGGCACCGACGGCCAGCTGCAGTTCGGAGCCGGTCCCGATGAGGATGAGATCCGGAGCCGCCTTGTCACCGGATGCGTCGCGCAGGATGTAGCCGCCGTGGACCACGCCGTCGCGTGCCATTTCGGCGGTGCCGGCAAGAACGGGCAGCTTCTGGCGGGACATGATCAGGGCCGTTGGTCCGCCACAGCGCTCAACTCCGGCGCCCCAGGCGGCGGCGGCCTCGTTGGCGTCGCCGGGCCGGATGACGTCCAGGTTGGGAACGGCTCGCAGCGTCGCAATCTGCTCGATCGGCTGGTGAGTGGGTCCGTCTTCGCCGACGGCCACGGAGTCGTGCGTGAATACGTACACGACCTTGAGACAGCTCAGCGCCGCCAGGCGGATTGCGCCGCGGGCGTAGTCGCTGAAGACGAGGAATGTGGCCACGTACGGGATGTGGGCTCTGTAGAGCGCGATGCCGTTGGCGATCGAGGCCATGGCGTGCTCGCGAACACCGAAGCGGATATTGCGGCCGCTCGGGTTGTCCGCCTCGAAGATGCCGCCGCCGGCGATGTCGGTCATGTTCGATTCGGAGAGATCCGCGGCGCCGCCGAAGAGTTCCGGCACCGGGCCGGCCAGGGCGTTGATCGCCTCGGAGCTCGCCTTTCGCGTTGGGAGTGAGTCGCCCGCGGCGTAGGTCTTGAGGCTCTTTTCCCAGCCATCGGCCAGGCGGCAGTTCCAGCGGCGGTCGAGTTCTGCCGCTTCGGCCGGGAACGCCTTCGTGTAGGCGGCCAGTTTCGCGTTCCACTCGGCCACGAGCTTCTCGCCGGCGGGGATTGCCTCGCGGTAGTGAGCCAGCGCCGCGTCCGGCACGAAGAAGTGCTTGTCCGGATCCCAGCCGTAGAACAGCTTGGCGCCGCGAACTTCATCCTCGCCCAGCGCCGCCCCGTGGGCTGCCGATGTGTCCTGCTTGGTCGGTGCGCCGTAGCCGATGTGAGTCCGGACCGCGATCAGGCTCGGCCGGTCGTCGGCCTTGGCCGCTGCAATCGCTGCCCCGATGGCCGCCACATCGTTGCCGTCTTCGACGCGCTGGGTGTGCCAGCCGTAGGCATTGAAGCGGGCCAGGACATCCTCGGTGAAGGCCAACTTCGTGGGCCCGTCGAGCTGGATATGGTTGTCGTCGTAGAGGAATACCAGCTTACCCAGACGGAGGTGGCCAGCCAGCGAAGCGGCTTCGGCCGTGATGCCTTCCTGAATGTCTCCGTCGGAGCAGATCGAATAGATGCAGTGATCGATCAGGGTGTGGCCCGGTCGGTTGAATTCGGTGGCCAGACGCCGCTCCGCAATCGCCATGCCGATTGCGTTGGTGAAGCCCTGCCCGAGCGGTCCTGTCGTCGCCTCGATGCCGGCGGACATGCCGTGTTCCGGGTGGCCGGGCGTCTTCGATCCCCACTGCCGGAACTGCTGGAGGTCTTCGATGGTGAGGCCGTAGCCGGTGAGATATAGGAGCGCGTAGTCCAGCATGCTGGCGTGGCCGGCCGACAGGACGAAACGGTCGCGGTTGGGCCAGTGCGGATCCGTTGGGGCGTGGCGCAGGAACTGGGTCCAGAGGGTGTACGCCATCGGCGCCATGCCCATCGGGGCGCCCGGATGGCCGGAGTTGGCCTTCTGGACGGCGTCCATGGCGAGCGTGCGAATAGTGTCGATCGACAGCTGATCGAGTTCCTCGGCCGCCTGGGTCATTAGGTTCCAGCTCCCTTGTCGGCGCGGTTTGGTTCACGCGCCGTTCTTTGCGGCCTGTCGGCCGGACTGGTTTCCGGACGAGCCTTTGGGCCCAATCACGAGGACATTCTACGGCCCGCCGCCGATCCATCGGGAAGGCGAGGTTATCGGACCGGCCCGCAGGTCAGGAGGCCGGACATTGCGGCTCTGTTGCGGGCTGCTACACTCGCAAATGAGGTGGCGCTCATACCTCGGCGGTCGAGCGAAACCTGCCGGCAACAGCCCGGCTGAACGGCCCGGCCCACATGTCCGCCTAGCGCGAGGAACCAAGGATGCGGATCTACGAAGGCAGTCCGCGCCAGAACTTCGAAGAAGTTCTGCGGTCCATCGGTGCGTTCCTGGACCAGCGCGGCATGCGCGAAGTCATGGTTGTTGAAGCACCGGACGGCTTCATCGTGCAGGGGCTCGTTGTGGGGACCGCGTCGACGGGTGCCTGGTCGGAGCATCTGGGTTCGCAGACCAAGGAAACCTTCACCTTCCTGGACGAAGACATCGCTCGGTTCATGGAAGAGGGTCACGCCCGGCGAGACAATCAGCAGCGAGCGGTCACCTGGGGCCAGGCGGGCTACTATGAGCAGGCGTTTCGTGTCGTGGGCAGATATGTCGATGAGCAGAAGCCGCAGGACGTCTTCTTTTTCGAACAGGACGGCGCCTTTGTACTCCGGTTCCTGATGCGTACTCAGACCGGCAGCAGACACGTCATCGCCGAATTCACACGAGACGAGGTCGAGGCGATGATCGCTCAGGCCCCAGAGTTCAGAGGCGAGAAGTCCAAGTCGCACGCCGGAGCCTAAGCCCGGGAATTGCAACGGTCGGGTAGAGAGGTAGGACGATGAAGATCTTGAAGCTCACGGGAACCTTCCTTCTGCTGGCGCTCGGCGCGCTCATCGTTATCCCGCTCGTCGTGCTGGGCGGTCTGTTCGTCTGGCTGAAGTTCACCGAGGAAGGCGACGAGGAGTCGCTCGAGCTGGACCAGGAGACGATCTAGCCGCGCTCCACCTCCCCGATCCCATCGAGGTCGCCCGGTCCGCAAGGCCCGGGCGATTGCATTTCCGGCCTTCGGCCAGGTGATCCAGATATGACGCAGCCGACTTCCGGCCACAGCCCAGATACCGCGGTCGTGCGTTCCGTGGCGCCGACTCATCCCGTGGCGCCGACCCGCTCCGTGGCGCCGACCCGCTCCGTGGCTGTGCGTTCCGCGCAGCCGACCCCGCCCAGCGCCCGCACCCGCCGCCTGGCCGAGCTGGCGATCCTGCTGGTCATGCTCACCTGGGGCGCGAACGTCGTTGCTGTCAAGACGATCATCGCGGACGTCCCCCCGGTGCTGTTCGCCTTTGTCCGTTTCGGCGCGGCGTTTCTCGTGCTGCTCGGTGTGCTGCGCTGGCGGGAGGGGAGTGTGGGGTTGCCACGGGGCGATGTGCTGCCACTTCTGCTGCTGGGGCTGGCGGGCTTTGGGTTGTACCAGGATCTGTGGGCTACGGCGTTGGGCCGGACCACGGCATCCAACTCGGCGCTCATTACGGCCGGAACTCCGGTGTCGACGATGCTCATAGCCGCCGCCATCGGCTCGGACAAGCTCTCGCCGACAAAGGCCCTGGGCGCATTGATCGGCCTTTCCGGTGTGGTGGTGGTCGTCGGCGCGACGCACGGCTTTGGGTTCAGCGGCGCTTCGAGCGGCGACCTGCTGACGTTCGCGGCC
>DASVKT010000099.1:0-5238 GCA_036385235.1 Candidatus Limnocylindrales bacterium
GGAGTCGATAGCGAGGTCGAAACGGTCGATTCGGCTCCTATTGGGCGACTCGACGGCCGGCGAAGGCCCCTTTTCTGCGTCAGACGTCCTCTGGACTCGGACCCTCGAGGCGCTAACGCTCGCAGAGTGGCAAAGTTGTCCGGCTGTACCGGACAAACGCAACTTCAGCGTCCGATCGGCGGGGAACCAGCCGGGCGAGGGCCTCTCTCGCAGGTGCCAGGTAATCCCACGGCCACCGTGGCAAACAGCGAGAAGACGGCGAATCGGGACGCCAGTCGCTCCAGGGCGGGACGGCTACGCCGTTCGAGTCGTTCCAGGGTGAGACGAGCGGTCCGCGTTCAACGCCTCCGCCGACGTCGACGGCGACTGAGCCCAAGTCCGGTAGCGGGCTCCTGGTGGCGGTGTTTAGACTTCTGTTGGCTTCGACGATCGGAGCGAACACCGTCTCCAGGAGGAAGCCACTGCGGCGGCGATTTCTTCCGGCCGCTGGGTGGCTAGAACACGGGCCGCTTGCGTGGCGTCGGGGCGATCTTCTCCAGCCGGGCCTTGGCCCGGACGGTGAGGGCGTTCTCCTCGCCGAGCGTGCGGCGGTAGCCGTCCACAACGGTCCGGGCCTGATTGCGGGCCGAGATCTTCTTGCCGAGGTCCATCAACGCCAGGGCGTCGTGGCCCATCATCTCCAGAGTGTCCGGATCCTCGGGGCCCGGCTGCTTGCGCAGGATGGCTAGGGCCTCGCCGTATGCGACGTGAGCGGCGGCCGGGTCGCCCATTTCCCGCGCGATGTCGCCCAAACGGCCGTGCATCTCGGTCACGGCCCTGCTGCGCCGCCCCTGCGTCCGGAGGTAGCCCTCCAGAGTGGTCTGATACGTGACTCGGGCCGCTTCGAATTGGCCCAGCCGCTCCAGCGTCCGCCCCAGGTCGTGGCCCAGGGTCAGCGTTGCCGGATCGTCGGGGCCGCGTGATTCGGTGCTGGCCGCGTAGAGCCGGCCCAGGGTGCCGGCGACGCGCTCCGCTATCGCGCGGGCCTGCTCCGTTTCGCCCAGATCGTCCAACGTCTCGGCCAGCCAGTTTATGGTGTTCAGAGTCCGCTGGTCGCGGGCGCCGTGCATCTGCTCGTTGATCTCGACGAGTTGTTCCCAGGTGCGCTTGGCCGCTTCGAATTCGCCGACCTTGCCCAGCTCCCAGGCGAGGCCGCGGAGGGCATCAAGCGTCTCGCCGGCCTCGGCCCCGAGCCGGGCGTCCTGAGTCTCGTATAGGCGCGCATAGGCGCGACGAGCGTCCACGTGGGATTCCATCTTACTAAGGACGCGGGTCAGGCCCTGGAGGGTCCAGATCGTGTCCGGCTCCTCGGGGCCGAGCGTGCGGGTGCGAGCCTCGGTCAGTTCCGCGAACCGGGCCGCCGAGCCGCTCAGGTCACCGAGCTGCTCCAGGTTCCAGGCGAGGTCCCCAATAGCCCAGAGAGTGGCCGGATGCTCCGGCCCGAGTACCTTCTGGCGCCGGTCGAGCAGCATCACGTCCAGGTCGTGGGCACGCTTGTGGTCTCCGCCGCGCCCGACTGCATCGGCCAGGCCGGCCAGCGCGTCGAGCGTAGCGACGTCTTCCGGCCCGTTGAGCCGCGTTAGCTTGCCGAAGAGGGTTCTGTAGGAAGCGGCCGCGGCCTTGGCGTCGCCGAGCCGGAGCAGGAGCCGACTGTGCTGGGTTAGGCCGGCGATCGTGTCCGGTGCGTCCGGGCCGAACGTGGCGATCGTCGTGGCCAGAGCCTGCTCGGAAAGGGGGCGGCCGCTGGCCGCCTCGCCGGTGCCGCAGAGCGCTCGGGCCAGCGCGAACATGGCGTCCAGAGTGTCCGGATGCGTGGCACCGAGAATGCGGCGGCTCCGATCTACTCGCTCCGACAGCACCTCGCAGGCTCGCGGGTACTCCTCCATCGCGATCAGGACGCTGCCCAGGTTGGTCATCGTCCGCAGCGTGAGTGTGTTCTCCGGGCCGAAGACCCGGCGCTGAGCCTCAAGCAGCGTCTCGAAGGTGGCCCGGGCCGCGGCGTTGTCGCCCAGGGCGCGATGTGTGAGGCCCAGGTTGTGGAGGACGCTGAGAGTTGCCGGATCATCTGCCCCGAGCGTCAGGCGACGGCCGTTGTGGACCCGCTCGTACAGGGGCCGGGCGTTGGCCGGCTCGTCCATGAAGGAGAGGGCCACGGCCAGACCGTGAACGGCGGAGAGGGTGTCCAGGTTCCGCGGACCCAGAACGCGTTCGCAACGCTCCATCAGGACGGTGTAGGAGTCGCGGGCAACGAGGTATTCCTCGAGCTCCATGGCGATTGCGGCCAGCCGCGCTTCCACCTCGACGGTGGTTGGGTGATCCGGCCCGAGAAGCTTGCGTCGGGCCTCCAGCACCTGCCGGCAGATCGGCCGCTGGACTCTGGGGTCTTCGATTCCTTCGAGCAGGACGCTGAGATCCTGCAACGCGGCCAGGCCGGCAATTGCTCTAGCCGGTCCTCCGGCCGTAGCTCGATCCATCGACAGAACGAATCTCCCTGTGAGCCCCTTGGACGGCAATGATGCCAGGTTCGGCCTTGGGCGGTCCGAATCGGGCGGTCGAGGGTAGGATTAGCGCTGGGAGGAGTCAGCTGTGCGGACGATCGAGGTTGAAGTTCGGATCGAGTCGGGCCTGCATGCCCGGCCTGCGGCGAGCTTCGTGCGGGCGGCATCGGAGTTCGGCTCGGTCATCAGGCTTGAGAACGCGACTCTCGGCGGGTCATCGGCGAATGCTAAGAGCATTGTCGGGATCCTGACAACGGGAGTGGAGCGCGGCCATCTCGTTCGCATCACGGCCGATGGGCCGGACGAAGACGAAGCGGTCGCGGCTTTGCGCGATCTGCTGGCCGGGCTCGGCGAGCCGGTTCCGGACAATGCAGGCGGGTAGCGTGTCGCGCCGGCTTTCGGGAAGTCCGGCTGCGCCCGGTATTGCCGTGGGGCCGATCTGGCGCTATCGGCATCGGGGAGTTGCGGGCATTCCGATCGTCTCCGCCTCGTCGCACGGCGAAGCCGAGATGCGCATTCGAGAGGCCGCCAATGCCGCCGCCGCCCAGCTTGAGGCCCTGACCGCCCGGATGCGTGAGATGGATCGCGCGGGCGAAGCCGAAATCATGGAGGCCCAGGCCCTGATGGCCGTGGATCCGGCCATCGTCGAGGAAGCCGTCCGGCTGGTACGCAGGGGGGACGGCCCCGTGGAAGCGGTCGTGGCCGCCGCGGAGGCCTCGGCCCAGGTGCTGGCGGCGCTCGACGACGCTCTCCTGGCCGCTCGGGCAGGCGACGTGAGGGATGTCGCCACGCGAATCGCTCGCAATCTCAGCGGCGCCCATCTGGAGATGCCGGTCGATCCTTCGATCATTGTCGGCGTTGACCTGCCTCCGTCACTGCTGGCGGAGATGCCGTCGGGGCTGCTCCTGGGAGTGGCGCTCGCCGGTGGCTCACCCACGGCCCATGTGGCGATCCTGGCTCGAAGCCTGGGCATACCGGCAGTCGTCGCGGCATCAGGGTTGCTGGACGCCGTTCACGGAGCCACGACGATCGCCATCGACGGCGAGTCCGGCGAGATTGCCGTGGAGCCGACTGCAGCGGAATTGCAGGAGCTGGCCGATCGCCAGGCAGTACGCGGAGACCGCGACAGGGCGGCGGCTTCGTTGAGAGGCCGGCTTGCCGCTACGGCCGACGGCCTGCGCGTCCCGCTTCTGGCGAACATTCGCAGCCCGGAAGACGCTGCCCGCGCCCTTGAGGTTGGGGCTGAAGGCGTGGGCCTGTTCCGCACCGAGTACCTGTTCATGCGCCGTCACTCTGCCCCGAGCGAGGCCGAGCAGGTCGGCGAGTACCGTCGTGCGATGGAGGCGTTCGGGCCGTCGCGGCCCGTCGTCGTGCGGATGGCGGATATCGGCGGCGACAAGTCCATTCCGTATCTGGGCCGGGCCCAGGAACCGAACCCGTTCTTGGGTGTTAGGGCGATTCGGCTGGCCCATGAGTCGCGCGACTTGCTGGTCACGCAGCTTCGCGCTATCTGGCGGGCGGCCGGTCTGGCCGGGGTTACGCCGCACGTCATGGCCGCGATGGTGGCCACGGTGGCCGATGCCCGGCTGCTGTGCGAGTTGCGCGACGAGGCCCGGGAGGCAGTGATGGCCACCGGCGCAGCTTGCCCGGAACAGATGGTCACGGGCGTGATGATCGAGGTGCCGTCGGCGGCGCTCATGGCCCCGGAGTTGGCCCGGATCATGGATTTCTTCAGCATCGGCACCAATGATCTGACGCAGTACGTGCTGGCGGCGGACCGTGGGAACCCATTGCTGGCGGGGATGCAGGATGCGCTTCACCCGGCGGTTCTGCGGACGATCGCGGCGGTCGTGGCGGGGGCGCGCGCGGGTGGCGAGGTGGCTGCGGCGGCGAGTGGCGGCGAAGCGCCGGGCACAGCGGCGGCAAGTGGCGGCGAGGCGCCGACGCCCGGCGGGTCCGCGGCGCCCGGCGGGTCCGCGGGCGGGGCCCCCGGCGGGTCCGCGGCGCCACGGGTCGGCATTCCGGTAGCCGCCTGCGGCGAGCTGGCCGGAGACCCGGCCGGGGCCCTGGTTCTGGTGGGCCTGGGCGTGGACGAGCTATCCGTTGAATCTGGCTCGATGGACGGCGTGCGGGCAGCTTTGGCGCGCGTGACGATCGCGGAACTGCGAGATCTGGCGGAGCGTTCGCTGGCGGCCCCGGACGCGGAGACGGTCAGGGGTTACGCGAAGCAGGTCCTCGGCGAGGGGCGCTGAGCGAGCCCGCAACTTTTCGGCTGTACCGAATAGGAATGGTCGTGAAGCTCGCTCGCGACCGCAGAGTCGGATCGCGAGCATGCTAATCAGGTCTTCTGGGCCCGGATTTGGGTGCGTCTGCCTCAGAATTGGACAGTCTCGAGGCCCAGGCGGCGCCGCGTCGCGCCGGGCGACCTGATTCCTTTAGGTGGGACCGAAATACTGCGAGATCCTCGTGGCGTGTGGCGTGCGGTGTGCGGCACCCAGATCGCCCGACGGCGACTGGCTACGCGGCGCCGTGGAGTCCGGCCGGGCTCGCGACGGCTCGGAGCGAAACGGCCAGATCGCGGTTCACCAGTAAGGTGCGGAACCACTGGCTGACAGGCTGTTCGCAGAAGTCGTATTCCAGCACTGCGTCCGTGATGGCAATCATTGCCGGGCGATGATTGATGTCCCGGATCGGGTTCGCC
>DASVKT010000100.1:0-4973 GCA_036385235.1 Candidatus Limnocylindrales bacterium
GGCCGACGGCGTGTACGAGATGGTCGCCGGCCCTCCGCCGAGGGGCGCGAAATCGGCCGCGGCGGGGATGGTCGCCCTGGCGACTATGGTCCCGCCGGACGCGTTCAGGTCGATGGAGACGAGGTCGCCCGCGTCGTTGCCGACGATGAGGTATGGCGCCGAGCCGGAGTAGACGTGGCTGATCGAGATGCCCGCGTCGACGGTCAGCAGGGTCGGCGGCGTGTCCGCCTGCGAGATTCCAAGCCGGACGTTGTCCAGCGAGTTCGTATCCAGCTTGTAGATGCGACCCGCGGACGTGCCCACATAGATGACGCCGTCGGCTCCGACCTCGGAGAACGCAGAGGCTCCGGCGATGTCGTAGGTTCGGACAAGGTCCCGCGTCTCCAGGTCGTAGACCTGGACGGCGGAGCCGGTGGCCACGAAGACGCGATCGCCGTAGCGGTTGTCGCCCGTGGCAGCGGCAGCGGCCGCCGGATCGGCGGAGGGCGAGGCCGCGGTCCGGGGCTGGACGCGAATGTCCTTGACCGTGGCGTCGCCGATCGAGCCGGTGGCGGTGACCTTGTCATCCGAGAAGAGCGTTATCCCGCCCGCGATCGCGTACTTGGCCACGTGCGGATGGGTCCACTCGTAGATGTCATGAGGGATGCCATAGCGCCAGTCCTGCAGGAATTCCGTGGCGGTCCGGGCGTGATACACCTCGTCGAAGTGCATCTGCAGCGGCTCGTCCAGGCGGTAGATGCGCAGGGACAGGATGGCGATGACCAGAGCCACCACCACCCAGATGTCCAGCTTGTTGATGCGGCCACGCGGCTCCGAGTCCAGGGCGGCGGATCTGTCCGGCTGGTTGGAGGGGCCGGAGATGCGGCGCCAGACTTTCATGATGGAACGAGGAACGTAGACGGGCCTGTTGGGGCCGTCGAGGTATTCGTCTTCCTCGGTCCACTCGTCTTCCCAATCGCCCGGCTCGAGGTTTTCGTCGGCGGCGGCGGTCGCGCCGGGCTCGCCGGGCTGGCCCGAGCCGACTGCTAGAGCGTTTCCATCGGCGTCGAGGGCCGGCCTGACTCGGGGGCCGACGGGGCGGCGATCCGCATACGGGTCGGCGGCGAACAAGCGCGACCAGCCACTGGCCGACTCCGGCTCCATCGCGGCTCCTTCGACTTCTCGGCTCAGGGCTGCCACGGCCCGCGGCCGCAGCTGGAGGAGGGCCCAGATCATCGCCAGACCGGCCAACACACCGCAAAGGGCGATCGGCCAGATCACGTCGTCGAACCAGCGGGCGGTGAGGATCCCGTGGCCCCAGTCATTGAACGTCCCGGCGAGCTGCCCGTCCCCGGACGGAATGCCGTTGTACTCCACCAGCACGGCCAACAGGTTGGCAGCGTTGATCACGGCCAGGACCAGGTAGACGGCGCACCAGCGCCGCGAGACCGCGAGAAGAATGGCGCCGACACCGAAGAACGGGAACAGATAGCGCTCGTGGGCGCGCGTGGGCTCCACGAAGAAAGCGATCGCCAGAATGGCAACGGCAACCAGCAGCGACTGAGCGTCATCGCGCCAGGCGGCCCAGACACTCACCGTAATCAAGGTCACGACAAGGAGGCCGTCACCGAGCGCGAGGGCATACAGGCGACCGGACATTGCCAGGACAACGACGCCGCCGATCACCACGGCCGCGACGGCGAACGGAGCCCACATGCCGGCGAACTCGGCCGCCAGCCAGGCGCCGAAGCCGCTCTTGGGAGCAGGGGCGAGCGTGGAAGCCGGGTCTACGAGGGCGACGTCCGACTCGGCGGCGCTCCGGTTCATCTTGCGGGCCACCACTGCGGCGGCAACTAGGACCACGCAGAGGATGACCGCCGCAATGACCGCGGTGGACGAGAAGGGCCCGATCACGAAGCCCGTGTTGTTGAGGCCGGAATCATCCGTCCAGGGTCCGTCGCGGAGCCAGGCCAGGTTGCGAGCCATTGCGTTGCTGGCGTCCGTGAGCAGAACCCAGGGGTTGTAGGCGTTCAGTGTGAGATACGGATACTCACCGAAGGACCCGAGGATGCGGCCGGTAATCTGCTCATAGGCCATCGCCGATGACACGACGACGGTGGAGATGCCCAGAACGATCGACGTCTGGAGGCGCGGGAGCCGGCTGTTGATCGGCATGTAACGCCGGCTCAGGGAGAAGATGCCGAGGCCGCCGAGCAGACCGAGAGCAATCGTGACCAGGCCCGGCATCGTACCCAGGCGAGAAGCCGCGCCGCCGAAGTCCAGACCGGTGAAGGGCAGGCAGATGAGGGCCAAGGTACCGAGACCGGCACCTATCGAGGTGAGAATGCGTTCGGGATCGGCCGGAGCACCATCCTTGGGCGACAGCGAGCGGCGCATGACCACGAAGGCGACCACGAAGCCGAGGATGCCGAGTTGCAGCTTCGTCATCACGGCCAGGACGGCCAGGGCCGAAGCCGTCTCGCGGCGATCCTTCATCAGCTCTCGCAGACCCAACAGCATGAAGATGGAGCCGACCGCGTCGGCCTGGCCCCAGATGGCGCTGTTGAACCAGGTGATCGGATTTACCAGAACGACGAGGGCGGTCAGGAGGGCGCGGCGGCTGTTGACGCCCATCTCTCGGGCCATCTGCCAGACGACCGCCGCGAGACCCGCGTCGGCCAGGATCGGGAGAAGCTTCACGCCGTCGCCCATGCTGCCGCCGGTGATGAAGCTGACGACGCTCAGCAGTAGCAGATAGACAGGCGGATAGTCGATGAAGCCGGTCCGGGACGTGGCGTAGAAGCCCACCGGACCGTGCTGGGCAATGTCATTGCCCCAGTATTGGAACGCGCTCAGGTCGTTGGGAAAGCCCGACCCGGGCAACAAAACCTGTGCGATGATGAAGCGGAGGATCAGACCCAGCGCCAGGAGAGCAACGATGGCGGGAATTCCTGTGACGGCACCACTCGTGACGGCACCAAGATTCCCGGTCGACGCGCGCCCCCGCGGGCTGTCCTCTCGCAGACTCGAGCCTGCCAACCGATACGGCCTCCTGGGCGAGCGCTGAGGTGGAGCGGAGTATAACCCAGGCCGGCGGCCAGGAAGGCGCGGCGAATCTGAAGATGCACGACGCGAACAACGAGCTCGAAGACGCTGCGCCTGAAGAAATCTCGGAAGACAACCGGTGCAGCATCTGCGTCGACGCGTGCCCCTACGATGCGCTTCGAGGCGGCCCGGACAACCTGCGACCGACCGGACGGATCCGCGCCTGGCTTGGCCGAGCCGGCGAACACCAGACGCTCGTGGGCCTCGGCATCGTCTTGATCTGCTTCGCCGCCTACTATCTGATCAAGTTCCTCCAGCCCGATCACACCAACTACATCCATTTCGTGTCGCAGGCCCAGGCCTGGTTGGGCGGCAACACGAACATCCTCACGCCGGACTACCAGGACGCCATGCCGCTCGGCGTGCTGCCAAACGGCGCGAGCTGCACACCCGGCGGGGCCGACTTCACCTGCGTGGCCACCGGCTACAGCATCCTGCCCTTCCCGCCCCTTCCGGCCTGGGTTCTCCTGCCGTTCGTGTCGATCTGGCATCTGGCCACAAACGAGCAGCTGTTGGCCACGATCTTCGCCGCGATCGACGTGGGCATTGCGTATTGGATGCTCGGCTATCTACCGGTCCGCCACGCGATCCGTGTCCTGACTTCCATCTTCCTGGGCCTGGGCACGGTCATGTGGTACACCGCCGCGATCGGCTCCACGTGGTTCTGGGCCCATATCGTGGCCGTCGGCTGCCTGCTGCTATCGGTGGGATTGGCCATGGCTGCGGATCCGGACGCTGCGAAGCCACGGCACGTGAAGGAAGCCGTTTCTGCAGTCCGGCACTTCCGCTGGGCGGGCGGATGGTCCTCGGTTGTTCTTCTGGTCGCCATGGGGGCCGTTGGCGAGCTGCTCTTTGTACTCGCCGGCTCGGGTTCACCGGCAGCGGCGCTTACGGGCGTGGGAGTCATCCTGGCCCTCGTCGCCGCCGCGCTCGCCGTCGCCGTCGCCGGGCGGCCGGGAGTTCTCGCTCCCTTCGTGCTTGCCGTCGTGATCGTCGCCGGCTTGCCGGCGGTTCTGCTGGCCGGCGCCCAATCGCAGCTGGCCGTCGAGGTCGTCGACGTCGTCCTATTCGTAGTCGTCATCGCCTTGTTCTGGCTGGGCGGTCGCAAGGACGGCCGGGTGGACAAGGCGCTCGAATCGCTAGAGGTGGCCCTCTCCACTCCGGAGGCGCTCCAGGTCGCGGCAGGCATCCTGTTTGGGCTGGCGGTGACCGCCCGGCTTACCGTTCTGTTCGGCCTGCCGTTCTTCCTGTTCGTCGGCGGCGGCAATACCTGGCTGCGGCGAGCCATGCTGGCCGGCGCCGGCGCCGCAGTGCCGCTCGTGAGCCTGCTGGTCATCACCTACGCAACCAGCGGCCACCTTTTCAACCCGGCCTACGACTACCTCTACCACAAGGAACTGGCCTATCCGCTCAATTACCACGCGGATTGGTCCATCACGGACATCCGCTACATCCCCCAGAACCTGGGGATCATGTTCGCCGGGATGCCGCGGATTTTGCCCCAGCTCGTTGGCGGCGTATACCCCGGCGACTACGGCCAGCCCCTGTGCGCGATGGGCGAGGCCCGCGGCCTCTTCGACCCGGGCTGCCCGCTGGCGCTCCCCAACGCAACCGGCACGAGCATCCTCCTGACGAGTCCCGCCCTCTTGCTGGCACCGCTGGCGTGGCGGCCCCTCCGGCACCTGCAGATAGACCGCGCGACGGCCGGCGCCACGATCGCCGTGGTGGCCATCGCCATCGTGAATCTGATGCACTTCAGCCAGGGGTGGGTCCAATTCGGTTACCGTTTCAGCAACGATTTCGTTCCGTTCGCGCTGATCCTCGTCGCCCTGGGGGCCAGCCGACTCGGCCGCCGGAGCCTCTGGCTTATTGCCTTGCTGGTAGCGGCG
>DASVKT010000101.1:0-2323 GCA_036385235.1 Candidatus Limnocylindrales bacterium
GCTCCCGCCGCGACGAGGTCCGCGGCTCGCCCGGGCGTTCTGTTCCAGACCGTCAGCTCGGCCCCGGCGCGAAGCAAGTTGGCAGCCATGGAAGAGCCCATCGTGCCCAGACCAACGAACCCAGTGCGTTCCATTCCACTCCTCAGGTTCCGTAACACGCCGCGCGACGCAGACCGACCAGTGGTCCGGCCGGACCTTCTGCCCGCGCAAGTCGCTATCTCACTGCACAATACCCGCCCATGGCCGAGACATCACAGACCGTCACTGAAGACCCGCGTCCGAAGCGCGGCAGAGCCACGCGCGCCGTTCCGGGCATCGCCGCAGCCGCGATGGCTCTGGTCGTAGTGGCTGTGCTGGTGCTGAGCGCGGCCGGGCCCGGTCTGGGCCTCTTCGCGAAGGCAAGCCCCACGCCATCCGGCCGAGTCGGAGCAACCGGGTCCGGCGCCCCGGGAGCGAGTGCCTCCGCCATGCCGGGTGCGGAGGATGACGTCCTTTCGACCGTCCCACCGCTTCTGGCCCCGGCCGAAACGGCCCCCGTGGGCATTCCCGTCCCGACAACCGAGTGCCTGCCCGGGCCGAACGGCGGCTGCGCCCAAGTGGCAGCTCCGACCCGCGAACCCTCCGGCAGCCATGGCCCCGAACTCAGCTTCACCGTGCATGTCCCGATCCTCGAGTACCACCGCGTCAAGCCCGCGGCCGGTGAGACCGGCTATGCCGTAGATCTGATCACGCCACCTGAGCTCTTTGAAGCCCAGATGGCAGCGATGTCGACAGCCGGATGGCACACCATCACGATGGGCGAGCTGGGCGACGATCTCCAGCAAGGGATCCAGCCGAGCGCCAGGAGCTTTGTCGTCACCTTCGATGACGGCTACGAAGACGGCTACACCTACGCTTACCCGATCCTCAGGCGCTACGGATTCGTGGCCACCTATTTCGTGATCGGGAGTCGGATTGGCGATACGGACAGTCTGACCGTGAGCGAACTGCAGGCCTTGCTGGCGGCAAGCTGCGAGATCGGCAACCACACGATGGATCACGTGGATCTGGTTGCCCTGACGGCCCAGAACCAGGCTCGGGAGATCTACGACAACTCGGCCCTGATCGCCCGCGACATCGGCGTCTGGCCGCAATCCTTCTCGTATCCGGCCGGATTCACCGACGAGAGCGTGATCGCCGCCGTGGCCGCCACTCCCGCGCTTGAGACGGCTGTGGTCCAGCAGAGTTCCAAGCCCGAGAACTGGGCTAACCGGTGGCAACTTCCCCGAATCCGCGTGGGACCCGGAACGTATCCTCAGGACCTGGTAGACAAGGCAACGAGGTACGTGTCATGAAGTTCATCGGACGCGCCAAAGCGGACTCGCCGCCTCAAGTCGTGGTCGCGGTCGGCGCCATCGGCGGGAGCGACCGCAAGGGCCGCCAAGGAAAGGCCCTGCGGCGGCTCGTCCCCACGCTCGTGGTGCTTGGCCTGCTCACCGCTTTCACCAAACCCGGCCGCCGGGTTACCAGGATGCTCGCCCGTCGCCTGGATGCTCGGGTCGAGTGCTTCACGGAGCCGGGCAGTGAGACATACGTCCGCTTCTTCGCGCCGATCTTCGAACACCTGTATCGGCGCGTCGCCGAGGATGCCGCCAGAGAGATGTCGGTCCGGCGTCTCGGCCGCGGCGGCACAGTCATCGACATCGGCTGCGGGCCGGGCGACCTGGTGGTTGCAGTCTCGCGGCGGCTCAAGCAGGCGCGGATCGTCGGTATCGACCTTTCGCCCAGCATGCTGCTCTGGGCTGGCCGCCACGCCACCACGGACGGACGGATCAAGTTCATCGTCGGGGACGGCGCGGATCTGCCGTTCGACGATGCCTCCGTGGACATGGTCGTCTCCACGCTCAGCCTTCACCACTGGGACGATCCGGCTGACGTGTTCGCGGAGATCGCCAGAGTGTTGCGGCCGGGCGGCGTCGCACTCATCTACGACATGGGCCTGCTCACCTTCACCGAAGCAGAGATGGCGGTCATCGCCGTCGACGCGGGCCTCGAGCCGGAGGACATCGTCCGGGAGCGGGCCCACGGAGGACTCATTCCCAGCCTGTTCGTGCGCTATCGCGTGGAGGGGCTGGACTAGATTCGCGGTCCGAATTGGGCCGAAACCGCCTGCCCGGCACGAACCCGGGGCAGTCTCGGGGCCAACCCCCCGCTGCCTTGGGGCCGGAGCATGCTAGAATTCCGGCCGCTGTGGCTCCTGGAGAGGTCGCATAGTGGTCTAGTGCAGCGGTTTGCTAAACCGCCACGGTGTTACAGCCGTCGAGGGTTCAAATCCCTCCCTCTC
>DASVKT010000102.1:0-3387 GCA_036385235.1 Candidatus Limnocylindrales bacterium
GAAGCCTTCCGTGACCCGGCAGACCCGCACGAGCCGACCACCGGCCTCGTAACCCTGGAGAACACCCACGCCCATTCCATGGGGCAGCCGCTCAGCCTCGGCTACACGCGCCAGGTCGCGGAGATTGCCCACGCCCACGGCGTCCCGCTTCACATCGACGGCGCCCGCTTCTTCAACGCCACAGTTGCGCTCGGGCTCACGCCCGCGAAGCTCGCCGCCCCGGCCGACTCGATCGCCTTCTGCCTCTCGAAAGGGCTGGCCTGCCCCGTCGGTTCGATGGTGGTCGGCTCGCGCGAATTCATCCACAAGGCCTGGCGCGGTCGCAAGCTGGTGGGCGGCGGGATGCGGCAGGTTGGAATCCTGGCGGCGGCCGGTCTCGTCGCCTTGAGCGAAGGCCCGGACGGCATGATCGAGCGATTGGCTGAAGACCACGCCACCGCCCGACAACTGGCGGTCGGCCTGGCCGAAATGGATGGCATCGAATCCGCCGGCGGCATTGCTCAACCGACTCCCGGCCAGCTGGACCCGGCCCGCGTCACCACCAACTTCGTGGTCTTCCGCGTCCGCCGAGACCGAGCGGCCTTCCTCGCCGCGCTCAAGTCGCGCGGCATTCTCATGGTCGAGTACAGCCACGGCACCGTCCGAGCCGTGACCCACTACGGCGTGACCGCCGCAGACATCGAGCGGGTGCGCGCGGCCTGTGCCGCGGCCCTTCGCGAAACCACGCCTGCCGCCCTGGCGGCAGCCCCAGCTCTGGAGATATAGATGGCCGAACTCGCTCTGCCCCGCCCGGTTTCGCAGCCCACGGAAGGTCCGCTCGACTCGAAGTTCTGGAATATGGTGGAGTCGGACTTCCGGCGCGCACTCGTCCGCCATCCGATGCTCGCCACGTTCATCGGCATTCACGATCACGACGATGAGCTGGACGACGGCAGTCGCGACGCGCTCGTGCTCGACTACGAGGAAGGCCGCCAGCTGCTTGCCGGCCTGAATTCAATCGATCCAGCCGGGCTGTCGGAAAGCGTCCGCTTCGAGCGCGATCTGGCCCTCCACAACGTCAAACGCGAGCTGTTCAACTACGAGACGCATCGGGTCTGGGAGCGGCGCTCCACCGCCATTGACGGCGTCGGCGACGGGCTCTTCAGCATCTTTGCCCGCGACTTTGCCCCGCTCGGCGAGCGCTTGGCCTCGATCACGTCGCGCTTGGAGGCCGTCCCGACATACCTCGAGCAGCACAAGACTCGCGCCACGGCCCCACAGGTCCGGCTCTGGCAGGAGCTGGAGATCGACTCCGGCGAGCAGATGCCGTCCCTCTTCGATGAGATCAAGGCCGCCGGCCACGGCGTGCTGGACGAAAAGGCCCAGCTCCGCCTGGACAAGGCCGTCCAGACCGCCTCGGCCGCGACGGCCGCCTATGTCGAGCACGTCAAGTCCGGCATGGGCTCCGCGGTTGAAGACTGGGCCCTTGGCTCGAAGGACTACGACGAGCTGGTCGGCCTGCGCGCCTTCGACGGCCTGGACGCCTCGCAGATCCTGGAGATCGGCTACGAGCAGCTGGCCCTCAACAAGGAAGCCCGCGTCGAGGCCGCCCGCCGCATCGACCCGTCGGTCCCAGAGTCCGTCGTTGTCGATCGCATCAAGTCGAACCAGCCGGCCAACTTCGATGCGGCGCTGGCGGCCTACAAGGACGCCATGCTCCGGGCCCGGGCCTACATCATCGAGCACGACATCGTCACGATGCCCCCGGGCGAACAGATCTCGGTCATCCCGACGCCGGAGTACCTGCGCCAGGTCATCCCTTTCGCCGCTTACTTCGAGCCGCCCAAGTTCGACAAGCACCCGTCCGGCATCTACATCGTCACGCCATCGGTCGGCGACGACCCCAACGCGATGCGCGAACACAACTTCGCCTCGATCAGCAACACCAGCGTCCACGAGGCGTATCCGGGCCACCACCTCCAGCTGTCGGCCGCAACTCGCCACCCGTCGCTGATTCGCCTCCTCACCGACGCCCCCGAATTCGTCGAGGGCTGGGGCATGTACAGCGAGCAGATGATGCGTGAGCAGGGCTTCGACGCCGGTCCGGAATTCATGGTGGCGTTGCGCACGGACGCGATCTGGCGAGCCTGCCGGATCATCCTGGACGTCCGCATGCACCGCGGGGAACTGACCGTTGACGAAGCCACGGCGTTCCTCATCGAACACACCGCTTTCGAGCACGCCAACGCCCAGGCCGAGGTCTTCCGGTACACCTACACGCCCACGTACCAGCTAAGCTACCTGCTGGGCAAGGTTCTGCTGCTGCAGCTGCGCGCCGACGAGCAGAAGCGCCTGGGCGACAGGTTCAGCCTCAAGAACTTCCACGACCTCCTGATGCGGAACGGGTCGCTGCCGATCAGCTTCCATCGCCGGCTCTTTGCGGTCGAAGCGGCCCAAGCGGCCCAATCAGCGGAAGCCGCGGGCCGGTAGCGGCCGAACCGTGCAAGTCGTCCCCTCCATCGACGTCCTCAACGGCCGCTCGCGCCTGGTCTACTGGCCCGGCGCGTCGGTCGGCGTCGGGGCACCAACGGATCGCCCGGAACGGATCGCGGAGCAGTTCGTGGCGGCCGGCGCCACGTCGATCCACCTCGTGGACATGGACGGTGCCCGCGCCGGCCACCCGATGATTCTGGAAGCCCTGGGGCGCGTGGCCTTGCGGACGGCAGTGCCACTCCAGGTGGCCGGGGGCATGGAAAGTGCCGACGGAATCCGCCTCGCGTTTGCCGCCGGAGCCACCCGCGTTGTCGTCTCGATGGCGCTTGCGGACCGCCCGGAGCTGCTCCACGAATGCCTGGAAGTGGCCGGCGACTGGCTGGCTGTCGGGTTGGATCCACGCCCGGACCGCATTGCCGCGTATCCTTGGCGAAGAAACGCGCCTCCGAGCCTGGTTGACCTGGTCGAAGAGCTGGTGGACCATGGCGTCCGCCGACTCGTTCTGTCACACGGCGGCGCGGTTCCGGACCTGGCGTTCCTGGCCGAACTGGCGCGAACCACCCGCGCGGAACTGTTCGTGGCGGGCGGGTCCGTAAACATAGAAATGATCAAACGCCTGAGAGACATTTCAGTCGCAGGCATCATCCTTGGAGAGCCGCTCCTGTCCGGAGCCGTCGACTTCGCCAAAGCCCTGGAGGCCGCTGCATGATCCTCGCGTTCGCCAAGTCACCCGCCCGCCGGCTCGCGACCGTCGGCCTCGTCGCGGTGATGTTTGCCGGGTGCGCCACGCCCACCGTTACTCCTACCGCGGCACCTTCCGCGCTGCCGACGCTCGGGCCCACGACTCCGGCTTACACCCTTGGGCCGAGCATGTCGCCCGACGGCGCAACGGGCGCCTGCCCCACCTCGGCGCCG
>DASVKT010000103.1:0-2634 GCA_036385235.1 Candidatus Limnocylindrales bacterium
CTGGGGATCATCGCCAACGGCGTGTCCTATCTCCACGCTGCGGAGGCTGCCCCGGGGGCGGCCCTGCTCAAGATCGGGCTGGCCAACCCGCTCCCGGTCGAGAAGGCCCGCGCCTTCGTGGCCGGCGTTAAGCGCGCCGTCGTCGTGGAGGAGGGAGACCCGGTCATCGCGGACACGCTTCTGGCGGCCGGCATCCCCGTCGAATCCAAGCCGGAGATGTATCGCTTTGGGGAGCTGGATGTGGCCCGCGTCCGGCGAATCCTGGCCGGGGACGTCTCGCCTGAGCAGCCGCCCGCCCGAGGCAAGCCGCCCGAGCTGTGCCCGGCCTGTCCGTATCACGCTGTGTATGGCACGATCAAGAAGCACGACCTGATCGCCGCCGGCGACATCGGCTGCTACACGCTGGGTGTGCTGCCGCCGTACCAGGCCATGGACACCTGCGTGGCGATGGGCGCTTCCATCGGCGTCGGTCTGGGTCTCAGGCACGTTCTGCCGGACGCCGAGTCTCGCCGGGTTGTCTCGATTATCGGCGACTCCACCTTTGTCCATTCGGGCATCAGCGGCCTGGTGGAGATGGCCTATAACCCGCCCAAGACCGGCCACGTCGTGATCGTGCTGGACAACGGCACCACGGCCATGACGGGCCAGCAGGAGCATCCCGGAACCGGGCGCCGGCTCGATCACGGGCCCACAACCAAACTCTCGATTGAAGGGATCGCCTCGGCGATAGGCATCCCGAGCGTCACCGTCATCGACGCCTATGCGGAGCCGGAACGATTTGAGGCGCTCTTGCTGGAGCGCCTTGCTGCGCCCGAGCTGTCGGTGATCATCGCCCGCCGACCGTGCATCCTGGCTGCCGCGGATATTCGGAAGTGGGAGCGGGCGGCGGCGGAGTTCAAGGCCGCGACAGCCGAGCAGGCGCCGGTGTGCGAGCCGAGCGTGGAGGACCAATGAGCACGGCTACAAACGTGGTCCTCGCCGGCCTCGGCGGCCAGGGCGTCATCAAGGCCTCGGACATCCTCGCCGACGCCGCGCTTCGGGCCGGGCTGGACGTGAAGAAGTCCGAAATCCACGGCATGAGCCAGCGCGGTGGCTCGGTCACTTCCGACGTTCGTTTCGGCTCCGGCGTCCTATCGCCGATGGTTCCGCGCGGTGAGGCGGACTTCCTCGTGATCCTCGCCCCGTCCGAGGTGGAAGTTGCGCGGCCGCTCCTCCGTGAGGGCGGCGTGCTGCTCTCTCCGGATCTCATCCCCGCCGCGGATCTGCCCAACAAGCGGAGCCTCAACGTGGCTCTGCTGGGTGCCCTCAGCGGCTACATCGACATCCCGGCCGAGGTGCTTCTGGAGGCGGTGAAGGCGGCTCTGCCGGAGCGCCTGCACGAGGTCAACGAGAAGGCATTCCAATTGGGCCGGAAATCAGCCGCCGCGCAGGGCACAATCAGCTAGGCGGAGGTCGTCGTCCCCGGTTCTTCCGCGTCGATCAGCAGAGCGCTTAGTGGAGGCCGTTGTGAGCACCTGGAACGATCCGCCGGGCGGTTTCCACCCGATCAGCGCCCCGGACTTCATGCCCCGCAAGCAGCTGGCCGCCCTCCAGCTCCAGCGCCTGCAGTCCGTCGTCGCGCGTGCCTACGATCGCGTCCCGCTGATGCGGACCCGGCTGGACGAGCGCGGCCTCACTCCTGCGTCCGTCACGTCGCTGGATGACATCGCCCGGCTGCCGTTCACGGTCAAGACGGACCTGCGGGACACGTATCCGTTCGGGCTCTTCGCCAGCCCCATGGAGGAGATCGTCCGGCTGCATGCTTCGTCCGGGACCACCGGCAAGCCGATCGTCGTGGCCTACACGCAAGCGGATCTGGATGTCTGGTCGGAGGTCATGGTCCGGGCCTTTGTCGCGTGCGGAATGCATCGCGGCGACGTGATCCAGAACGCCTACGGCTACGGCCTCTTCACCGGCGGCCTCGGGGCGCACTACGGCGGCGAGGCTCTCGGCGCCACGGTCATCCCGATCAGCGGCGGCAACACCGAGCGCCAGCTCATGGTCATGGCCGACTTCGGGGTGACGGCGATCTGCTGCACGCCCAGCTACTTCCTGCATCTGCTCGAGTCCGCCAAGGAAACCAAGACGGACTTTTCCAAGCTGCGTGTCGGCGTCTTTGGGGCGGAGCCCTGGAGCGACTCGATGCGGGAGCGAATCCAGGACGAGAGCGGAATCCGGGCCCACGACATCTACGGCCTGTCCGAGATCATCGGCCCCGGAGTCGGCATCGAGTGCACCGAGCAGCGCGGGCTGCATATCTTCGAGGACCACTTCTATCCGGAGATCATCGATCCGGATACGGGCAAAGTCCTGCCGGAGAACTCCGAGGGTGAGCTCGTTCTGACGACGCTCTCCAAGCAGGCGATGCCGCTCATCAGGTACCGAACCCGCGACATCACGGCGCTCGTTTCCGAGCAATGCGCCTGCGGCCGGACGCTCCGCCGCATCCGCCGGATCGGCCGCCGCTCGGACGACATGTTCATCATCCGCGGCGTGAACGTCTTCCCGTCCCAGGTGGAGACGGCCCTGCTGCGAGTCGAAGGCACGCTGCCGCACTACCAGATCATCCTCACCCGGGACAAGGGTCTGGATCAG
>DASVKT010000104.1:0-4670 GCA_036385235.1 Candidatus Limnocylindrales bacterium
TCGCGGGCTCCGTAGGCGCGGGCCAGCGGGAGAGCCAGCAGCGCGGCGGGTATGCCAACGGCGGTGTCGATGAGGTGGCCGGACCAATCCAGGAGCGTGTGAAACAGCGCAAACGGCATATATGGCGCGAGCTGCAGCGGCCCGACGGCCACGTAGTAGCGGCCGCCCATTTCGACCGTGTCGACAGTGCCTTTGAACGTGGGGGAGTCCAGGTGGCCCGTCAGAGCCGCCTCGGCGAGAACTGCCATGCGGTCCAGCGGAAAGCGGCGGAAGACTATGGAGACGAGCATCGCCCCCACGTAGACGGCCACCACGGCCAGACAGTAGACGAGGTCCGCTTGGGAGAGGCGCAGGAACTTGGGCTTCGGCCGTGCGGCCGGTTCAGACGTCACAGCGGCGAAGTATAGGGTGTCGGGCCTTTGCGACAGGCGGTCGGTCCCCCGGGACATCCTTCATAGGGCCGGTGACGATGACCTCGGCCGACTCCTCGGTTGCGGGCGCTCCGCCCACGGCCGGCCGCTTGATCGTGTTGCTTCCAGCCTACTGCGCAGCCGCGATGTCCACGGCCTGCGAGGGTGGTGTGTCTTCAGATGAACCACCGCCCAAGCCGTCCGGCGTTGCGAACTGCTCGTGGTAGAGGCGGGCATACAGCCCGTTGGCGGCCAATAACTCCGCGTGAGTTCCGCGTTCCACGATGCGCCCCCGGTCGTAGACGAGGATCAAATCCGCTCGAAGGATCGTCGAGAGGCGGTGGGCGATGGCGATGGTGGTCCGGCCGGCCACGAGACCCTCCAGCGCGCTCTGGATCAGCCGCTCGCTGACCGTGTCCAGGGCCGAAGTCGCCTCGTCCAAGATTAGTACGCGCGGGTCCTTCAGGAGAACGCGGGCAATGGCGATGCGCTGCTTCTCCCCACCGGAGAGCTTGTAGCCGCGCTCGCCGACCAGCGTGTCGTAGCCGTCGGGCAGTTCAAGGACGCGGTCGTGGATGGCGGCGAACCTTGCGGCCACCTCCAACTCCGCGTCCGTGGCGTCCGGCCGGGCGTAGCGGAGGTTGTCGCGGATGGAGCTGTGGAACAGGTATGTCTCCTGCGTCACGAAGCCGACGATCTGTCCGATCGAAGCAAGCTCTATCTGGCGGACGTCCACGCCGTCGATTTCGACGGAGCCGGAGTCCACGTCGTACAGCCGCGGGATCAGATATGTGGTGCTGGTCTTGCCGGCTCCCGAGGGTCCCACGAGGGCAACCAACTGGCCTGGCTTGACCTCAAAGTCGATTGCCTCAAGGGCGAACTGGCGCGGACCGTCCGAATCGGCGAGGGGCTCGAGGACGGGTGCGTCGGCCGCGGCGGCCGCGTCCGGGTCGCCGTCGGTCGCGTCGCCGTCGGCCGCGGCGGCAGCAGCAGATTCGGCCGCGGCCAGCGAGGCCTTGGTGGGATACCGGAACCAGACGTCCCGCAGCCGCACTCTGCCCTTGACCTCGGCCGGGTTCAACGCGACGGCGTTGGGAGCGTCCGCGATCTCGGGCTTCATCTCCAGGTATTCGAAGATGCGGTCAAAGAGCGCCAGGGCGCCCTGCAGTTCCACCTGGACGTTGAGCAGCTGCCCGAGCGGGAAGAAGAGCCGGCTCTGGAGCGTGGTGAAGGCCACGATGTCGCCGATCGTGGGCGGGTGCGGGTCGTGTTGGATGGCGAGATAGCCGGCCAGCCAGTAAACGAATGCGGGGATGATCGACATGATCGTGCCGATGAAGGCGAAGAACCAGCGGCCCACCAGGGCCTGGCGAATCTGGTTCTGGGCCACGCGCTCGTTGAGCTTCTCGAAACGGGCCGCCGCGGCCGCCTGCTGGCCGAAAGTCTTGGCGAGCAGGATGCCGCTGACGCTGAGTGTCTCTTCGGTTGCGACCGTCATGTCCGCCAGGGATTTCTGCGTCTCCGTGGAAACGGCGCGCCGAACCTTGCCGACGCGATTCGCGATGAAGGCGAAGATCGGCAGCATTGCCAGCGACAGCGCCGTGAGGCGCCAGTCGATGAAGAGCATGGCGATGATCGTGCTGGCGACAACGGCCACGTTGCTGGTGACGCTGGCAGCGGTGTCCGTTACGACGGACTGGATCCCGCCGACATCGTTGCTGAGGCGGCTCTGGATCTCGCCCGTCCGCGTCTCAGTGAAGAAGCGGAGCGGCATGGCCTGGAGATGGGCATAAAGCGCGGCGCGCAGGTCGCGCATGACGCTCTGTCCAACCTTGTTGTTGAGGTAGCTCTGCCCCACGCCGATCAGACTGGAGACGATAGGGATCGCGATCATCAGGATCACGAAGAGGTTGAGCAGCCCGAAGTCCAGCTTCTTGATGGCGACGTCGATCAGCAGCTTGAGCAGGATCGGGTTGATGACGCCCAGGAAGCTCGTGACTAGGATGGCCACGAAGACGATCGCCACTTCGCTTCGATACGGCCCAAAGAAGCCCACGATCTTGCGAGCCGTTATCCAGCGGCGCTCGCGCGGAACGCGAGCCTGATCGTCACGCATCGTCGAGTTGGCGAATTGGCGGCGACCGCCGCCACCGGGAAAGGCCATGAAGGGGCTCCAGGGGTTCAGTTCAAGCTATCAGGAGTCCGGCAGGAACGCGCGCGACGTGGGTCGCCGCTGCCCCCGCTCTGTCCCTGGCGGAACCGGGCCCTAGCCAGCGACCTCTGTGGCAGCGGGTTCTCGATGACCTTCCGCCGCGAGTGCTTCCTGGGCTTCCAGCCAGCGCTCGGCATCGATGGCGGCACGGCAACCCTCGCCGGCGGCGGTCACTGCCTGGCGGTAGCGGCTGTCGTCAACGTCGCCGGCAACGAACACGCCGTCGATCCTGGATGAGGTTGTGGCCCCGTCGTTGCGCAGATAGCCCTTTTCGTCAGTCTCGAGCCACTCGTGGAACACGGCTGAGTTGGGCCGGTGCCCAATGGCGATGAAGACGCCGTCAAGCGGCAGAGTCTCCTCGCCGGGCTCGTCCGTCTTGCCCAAGCGGATCGACTCCACGAAATCCCCACCCTGGATCTCCTCCACCGTGCGATTGAGGTGGAGTTGGATCTTGGGGTGTGCGGCGGCGCGTTCCTGCATGATCTTGCTGCCGCGGAAGGCGTCGCGGCGGTGGATCAGATGGACCTTGCTCGCGAAGCGCGTCAGATAGAGCGCTTCCTCAAGGGCGCTGTCGCCGCCACCGACGACCGCGATCTCCTTGCCACGGAAGAAGAAGCCGTCGCATGTGGCGCAGGCGGAAACGCCCCGGCCGCGCAGCCTGGTTTCGCTCTCCAGGCCCAGCCAGAGCGCTTCCGCACCCGTGGCCACGATGACGGCCTCGGCACGGTACTCGACGCCGGCCGCCCAGAGCCGGAACGGGCGGCTACTCAGATCCACTCGGCCGACATCCGCGTCAACGATCCGCGCCCCGAAACGCTCGGCCTGTTTGCGGAAGAGGCCCATCAACTCCGGCCCCTGGATGCCATCCGGGAAGCCGGGGTAGTTCTCGACTTCGCTCGTGATCATCAACTGGCCGCCGCCCACAACGCCGCCGATTACGACCGGCTCCAGGTTCGCGCGGGCCGTGTAGATGGCCGCGGTCATGCCGGCCGGGCCGGAGCCAACGATGACGACCTTCGCCTCCACGGGCTTGCCGGAGGCGGCGGGCGATTCCTGACCTTGCGCGGTATGCATCGGGGTGGCCGACACGTCGCCCTCCGCCGGTGCGAGGAATGTCAGGCCGATGCCGGCCAGGGAAGTCTTGATCTTGGGCTTGGCGTCATCAGTCATGGCCGTAATCCTAGCATGGGCTAAATACTCCCCAGGAGTATGCCGTCCGGCCGGACCGATGTGGCGCGCTATGCAACCCGGACGGCTGTGGAACCGCGCGGCCAGAGCCAGGCCGCAGCCAACGAGGCGAAGGCCAGCGCGGCCAGCATGAGTGGTAGGGCGACGCCCGCAAGAAGCCCCGCGTTGTCCTCTTGCTGCTCCACTCGGCTGAGAGAGCGACCCACCAGAACGAAGCCGCCGCTCCAGGCCACGGTGACCGTCGCCGCGCGGACGCCGTCGCGCGGCTGCCACGTGATTGCATTCGGGCTGCCGGAACGAGCCTTGTCCAGCACTCCTGCCGGCGGCACCGGAATACTCCCATCGAGCGAGGCGTTGGAGATCAGAACATCGTAGTTTGCGTCGAAGACGATCACGAACGTCGCCAGGCTCTTGGAGATATCCACGACCGCGGCGCGGTTCACGACAAACGTCGGAGAGGCGCCGCCGTCCAACTTGGCCGCGGCGTCCTCGGCCATCTGGTACTGGGGATCGTTGGCACCGCTGCGGAGGTCTTGTTGGACCTCAACATAGACGAGGCCGCAGCCCAGTGTGGCAAGTGCGGCGACCGGAAGGAAGAACGCCAGAGCGCGGCGGACGACGTCGGCGGCCGGCGAGCGCAGGCGACCGGGAGCCTGGGGCGGGGCCGCTGGGGCGGTTCCGGCGCCGGGTCGGGCGCCCTGCGGCTGGTCCATCTATATCGCCTTCGCCACAAGAGCATGAACGGCCGGCAGCACATCGCGGCCGAACTTCTCGATGTTCGAGACGTCGCTGACATCGCGGAGGCCGAAGACGACGTGCTGGACGCCGACTTCCGCCAGCGCCCCAAAGCGGTCGATGAT
>DASVKT010000105.1:0-22051 GCA_036385235.1 Candidatus Limnocylindrales bacterium
ATGCGTCTAGGGTGCGCTCCCGGCCACCACGGACACAGCGGCAGGGCTCCCTAAGGTCGGGGGCCATATGGCCCGCGAAGAAGCCGGACAAGGCGGTGCCGCCCTGCCCGATCGAGACTCGGTCGTCGAGGATGCGCGCGATGGCGGCGACCACGGCATCGGGTCGAAGCGGCCCCGGTCGGAGACTCGTTCCCGGGCGATTCGCGGGCCCGAATGACGGCCGGAGGGCCTTCGTCCACGGTCTGGACCCGGAGGCCCGAATTCCTGCCGCGGAGTGCCATTCGGCACTGCGCAGGGCTTTCTCGGAACCGCAGACTGCTCCCCGTGACGAACGCCGGAGGGGACGCCCGGCGTTCGTCCTTTTTTGTGCCCAATTCCGGTCCGCCTGCCTCGCATCGCCGAACGCATAAGAAGAGCGGCGGTCGCCCGAAGGCGACCGCCGCTCATTTTGCGAGGGATCAGACGGGTTTCTTGCTCTTTGCCGCGTACTCCATGTAAGCGGCCACTGTCTGGACTACACCGCCCGCGAAGACGGCACCGGCAGCCAGGAGCAGGGTGATCGGCTTGCCGACGTCGACGCCGACGCCAGCTCCAAACGTAAGCGCGAAAAAGAGGCCGAGTAGACCAAAGAGCGCTCCGACTCCGGACACCACGAGAAGAATCACGTGGAAAGGAACCGGCCAAACGATCTTCATGCTCGGGGTGTTGTTGATGAACACCAGGACGACCGCGGCGACGGCAATGAGAAGGGCCAGGATGCCGACGCCCTGCGCGCCGGAAGGACCGTACCAGGAGACCGAGTAGCTGCCGTAGCCGTAGCCAATTGCGTATGTCGTGCTCGTGAAGAGGAACCCGAGCACCCAGCCAAGGAACGCCAAGGCTGCACCACCGCCGGCGATTACGAGGCTCATCGGGAAGGTGGCCTTACCCGGCCCAAGGCTCAAGCCGGAAGGCCCAAAGCCCACAGGCTGGTTGTTTGATTGCGGCTGGCCCCAACCGGGCTGCGGCTGCTGCGGGGGCTGGCCCCAACCCTGCTGGGCCGGCGACTGAGGTGCGTAGCCCACCGGGGGCTGCTGGCCCCAAGCCGGCTGAGGCTGCGGTGCAGGATCAGCTACGGCCTGCGGTGCGACATCTGCCGCGATCTGCGGCTGCGCCTGTGGTGCAGCTTCGGCCATGGGCTGCTGCGGGGGCTGGTTCCAAGCCGGCTGCTGCTGGGGCTGAGGCGGCTGATTCCAACCGGACTGCGGCGGCTGATTCCAGGCGGGCTGCTGCGGCGGCTGCTGCTGGCCCCAACCCGGCTGGGCCGGGGGCTGAGGCGGCTGGTTCCAAGCCGGCTGCTGGGGCTGAGGCGGCTGGTTCCAACCGGGCTGCGGCTGCTCAGGCGGCTGATTCCAGGCCGGCTGCTGCGGGGGCTGCTGGGGCTGGACCCAACCCGGTTGGGCCGGTGGCTGAGGCGGCTGATTCCAGGCCGGCTGCTGCGGGGGCTGCTGGGGCTGACTCGCCGCCTGATCCGGAGATGGAGTCGCAGACCCTGGCGCCCCAACCGGCGGCTGATCGGGTTGCTGCTGATCGTCGGCCATGGCCTTCTCCCTTTATGAGCAGTTACCACACGGGCAAGTGGGGGCCTCTTGGCGCTCGCTTGACGAGCGACCTCAATCCTAGCAGGGGCCGATCACTCGTGGCCCGCCGAGTCCGAAATGCCGGAGATGAAAACAGACCGGGCAACCTTTCGGCCGCCCGGTCTTTGTCTTCGTTTTCGGACCGACCGCCTAGAGGTCGAAGGCCTTCTTCGCGTAGGCCGTAAGCTCGTCGCGGAAAGCCGGGTGGGCAATCGCGATCAGGCGCTTGGCCCTTTCCCGGAAGCTCTGGCCGAACAACTCAGCGACACCGTACTCGGTCACGACGTATCTGACGTGCGATCGCGTGGTTGTAACGCCGGCCCCTTCCTTGAGCGCGATAGTGATTCGCGAGAACTTGTCGCCGGCTGCGGTGGACGGCAGCGCGATGATCGCCCGACCCTCCTCGGCGAGGGCGGCGCCACGCATGAAGTCCATCTGCCCGCCGACGCCGCTGTACATGCGAGTACCGATCGAATCGGCGCACACCTGGCCGGTGAGGTCCACTTCGATGGCGGAGTTGATGGCCGTCATGCGACGGTGCTTGCGAATGATCGACGTGTCGTTCGTGTAGTCGACCTGCCGCATCTCCACCATGGGGTTGTTGTCCACGAACTTGTACAACCGCTGCGTGCCCATCATGAATGTGGTCACGATCTTGCCGCAGTCGATGTCCTTGCGTTCGCAGGTCACGACGCCGCGCTCGACCAGGTCCACCAGGACGTCGGTGAACATCTCGGTGTGGATTCCCAGATCGCGCTTGTGATAGAGGTGCATCGCGACGGCGCTCGGGATGTCGCCGATGCCCATCTGCAGCGTGGCCTCGTCCTGGACGAGGTCCGCCACGAAGCCGCCGATCTTGTTCTCGGTTTCACCGATCTCGCCGGTGGAATGGTTGTACGGCGGCATGTCGACTTCGACACCGAAGTCGATCTTGCTCACGTGCACGAAGCTGTCGCCGAGCGTGCGCGGCATCGACTTGTTCAGCTGCGCGATCACGATCTTGGCATTGCGCACGGCGGTGATGACCGTGTCGACCGAGGTACCAAGCGAGCAGAAGCCATGCTCGTCGGGAAGGCTCACGTTGATAAGCGCTGCGTCGAGGGGCAGGATGCCGCGGTCGAAGAGAGCCGGGATGTCCGAGAGGAACACCGGGATGAACTCGGCGCGTCCCTCGTTGATCGCCTTACGGGCATTGGGGCCGATGAACAGGGCCTTGTGCCGGAAATGGCCCACCATCTCGGGAGCGAGATGCGGCGCCGGACCCTCCGCGTGCATATGGATAATCTTGACGTCCCAGAGGTCTGGCGACCGCCGCACCAGCGCCTCAAGAAGGGTCGTCGGCGCAGCCGCTGCACCCTGCATGAAGACTTGCTGGCCGGACTTGATATCGGAGACGGCCTCATCCGCACTGACAATACGCATGATGCGGAGTGTACGGGGCACCGCGGTTGAGCGCGAGAGTGCCTATTGGGCCGACCGGCGGGCCAGGCGGCATGTTGCCAGTGAGCACAAGGGCAGAGCGGCTGGCGCGGCTGGGCGGTGAATATCGGACTCGGTCAGCGTCGGAGGCTACGGCCCGGACCCACCAGAGGTGACCAGCCAGGCCCCATTCGGCTGCCGGGCGAGTCAGTATAACCAGTTGTGGTCGCCATCGAGCCCGCCCCCTACCCCGCTCACAGTTAGTGAAACCCCGTACTGGACAGTATCTGGGGCGAAAGAAGCCGGGCAATAACCCTACCTATTCTGCCGCTAGATAGGATTGTAGTGACGTGGTCCTACCGCGACCCAGTTGGGCATCTATGCCACTACCAAAGGTCCACTTGCTGCCGGACTCGAATGTCCGTGAGCGAGGAGCGCCGGGAGCAACGACGGCATCGGCCGTCAGACGGCGAGCGCTATGGGTTCCAGGTGGGATAGGAACCGTCCGTGGACAGATTCGTCAGGTCCGTCCCGTCCGTATTCGCCCTCCAAATACCGGCCGAGACGGCCGGTGACCCGTTGGTAGTCCGAGCGAAGACAACCGCCGAACCATCCGGGGAGAACGACGGCATCGACTCGTTGTAGGACATCTCGTCCGTCACGAGAGTCGGCGACCCGCCCGGGAGAGCCGAGAAGCCGACGTGGTCCGATCCGTCCGTGCCCTTGACGATCCAGGCCAGAGAGTCCAGGCCGGTGCGACCGGTGGTGGCGACGTCGCCCGTGGCGGGTCCAACGTTCGACATCACGCCGGACGTGGTCACGCGCCAGAGCGCCCAGGTTGTGCCGTTGTCGGTCGAGCCGCCCAGGTAGAAGGCGCTATCGGCCTGAACCCAGACCGGGGCGGAGTTGCCCTGGAGGCTCAGCTTGATCGGCTTCTTTGCGCCCGTCGTGTCGACCAGTTCGGCGACGTTGTCCGCTCCTCGGACCACGAGCATGGTGGTTCCGTCCGAGGTGAAGGCGATCCGCGAAAACCATTGGGACATTCCCGCCTCGCCGACTGAGTCATCAACTCCGAGCGCAATGCTACCCGGGTTCGGGGCGCCATCAGGAACCAGTTGTCGCGTCTCCGCTCCGCTCAGGAGTGGATAGCGCCAGTAACCCAGGTCGTTGCCGCTGGCGCCACGTCGGCCCACGACTATGCCGGAACCGTCCTGCGTGATGGTAGGTGCGTATTCCAGATCGCCGCCGGGCGTCATCGTCGCGAGATTGTCGCCGCCCAGGGACATCTTTCGAACGGTGCCGGCTGCGCTGTAGGCGATCGTCATTCCGTCGCCGCTGATGTCGTAGCCGCTGACCGGAACCAGTTCGTAGGTGACTTCACGCTGGTTCGTGCCGTCGGGGTTCATCAGCCACACGTTGTCTACGCCGCTGCGATGGGAGATGAAAGCGATCTGGTTGAGGCCATTGCTCGGCGCTTCGCCTGTGGTGAACGTCCACGACTGAACGGAGGCAACCTGGCCGTTGGCCTCGCGTACCGACGGACCAAGCGTCACCGTGTATGTCGTATGCGGCGTGAGCGTGCTGTCCGGGGTGAACACCAGAACATTGGGCCCGGATCCGGCCGTAACCGCGGTCGCCTTGCTGGAGGCAACGGCGTCGCTGGCGAGCGAGATGGCCTTGGTGGATCCAGATACCGGCGGTGTGATCTTGAACGCGCCGGAGATGGTCGTCGGGTCTATTGGTCCGTCGAACGTCACCGCGATCTGGCTGTGGATACTGACGCCGGCGATATTCGGGGCCGGGATCAAGCCCGTCGCCCTGAGTCCCACGCCGGCCGTCTTGAAGCTGGTCGTGTACGGCGCGATCTTGGTGCCGTCTGTGTCGACCGCCGGATCGCCGATCTTGACCGTGTAGGTGGTGCCGTACTCCATGGACTTGGTCGGATTGAGCGTCAGGACCGGGCCGTTCCAGGAGGCCTGGTAAGTTATATCCGGCTCGAGGGTGA
This sequence comes from Candidatus Limnocylindrales bacterium, assembly GCA_036385235.1. Lineage (GTDB taxonomy): Bacteria > Chloroflexota > Limnocylindria > Limnocylindrales > CSP1-4 > Fen-1039. The sequence goes on from DASVKT010000105.1 coordinate 5,044, forward strand.
GGCCCGCCAGGACCTTCATGGTATCCATTAATCGATCGAAGGTGATCTCGATCGAGGCATCAACGGCGACAGACTGGGTGCCGGCGACCGGGTCCACCGAGGCGACCGTCGGCCGTCCGACGGTCGTGAAGTCGATGTCGCCCGTGGCACCCTGGGCGTTGCCGGCAATGTCTTGAACGCCACTCGCGACGTGGACGTGGAACTTGGTCGACAGAGGCAGCTTCGCCGACGGGGTAACGATCAGCTTGGACCCCTGCCAGAAGAAGGTATGCGGAACAGAGGGCGTAATCGAGAGGGCGGCTTCGGCGATGTCGTGCTTGACCGGCTCGCTGAACTCGACATCTATCGAGGCCAGGGTCATGGCGAGGCCGCTACTTGACGTGCTGCTGACACGGATCACGAACGTCGGCGGGATCCGGTCCACCATGATGGCGTTGTATAGAACACCCGACAAAAGCGTCAACGCCACGAGTGCAGAAAGAAGTCTTAGGAAGCGCCCGCTCTTGAGCAGGCTGAGTCGCTTGGGTAGGTCCACGGGGCAGGACGATAACACAGCCCCTATACTCGCGATCCTGATGAACCGCAAAACTCTAGGTTGCCTCTTCGAACTGCTTGAGACGATCCTGCTGACGCTGGTGATCTTCATGGTCATTCAGGCCTTCGTCGCGCAGCCGTACCAGGTTCAGCAACCGTCCATGGAAAACACGCTGATGCCCGATCAGTACGTTCTCGTGGACAAGCTCACGCCCCATTTCGATGACTTCCACCGGGGCGACATTGTCGTGTTCACGCCGCCCACCGGCTGGTCGGAGGAAGCCAGCAAGACGCCGTACATCAAGAGGGTGATCGGAGTCGCGGGCGAAACCGTCGACATCCACGGCGGTCACGTCTACGTGAACGGCACCTTGCTCATCGAGCCCTACGTCTACGACGGCCAGAGCACGGACATGCCGGACGGCGGCAGCCGCACCTGGAAGATCGAAACGGGCGAGATCTTTCTTTTGGGCGACCATCGCGAGGTCTCGCAGGACTCGCGTAGCTTCGGCCCCGTAGAGAAGTCCTCGGTCATCGGCCGAGCCTGGTTGCGCTACTGGCCGGCCAGTCAGTTCGGCGTGCTGCCGCAGGCCAAACGGTCACCGAACCCGAGCGCGGCACCGTCACCCAGCGTCGCAGCCACTCCCACCGCAACAACCTCGCCGACCGCAACACCCGCCCCGAGCGTAACTCCGGCGCCGTCACGGAAGCCATGAGCGGGGTCATCGCCAATCGTGTCGCAGCCGCCGCATGACCGATCCGGCGCTTCTGGCCGCTCTGGCAGCCGTCTGCGGTGGTCTGCTGGCAATCTCCGGTCGAGATAGCCGGATCGTTGTCGGCGGGCTTCTTGTTGCCATGGTCGCGGCACCGCTCGCGGCCTCCCCAGAGCCATCGGCCCTGACCATCGCATTCCGGGTGATCGGGGCTCTACTGGCCGTCTACATCCTCTGGATGGCAGCCCGGACTCAGTCGATCGCCAGCGACGGCTCCGGAATTGGTATCGCGTCGGAAGCCCTGATCGCGGGGGCGGCATTTGCTGTCGGATGGTTCGTTGCCCCGGTCAAGCCGCTCGCCGGGCCGGTGGCGGCGCAGGCCGCCGGTTTCTCACTGGCAGCCCTGGCCGTGGTGCCTCTAGCGGGCCGTAACGTGATGCGCGCCGGCGCGGCCGCGGCAATCCTCGTGCTGAGCCTTTCTTTGCTGTTCATGGCCTGGATCGGCACGATGCCGGCGCTCGGGCAGATGGTCTTCATGATCTTGCTGGTGGGCATCCTCGGCGCCACGAACCTCCTGTCGTCTGCCGAAGCACCGGCACCCGAGGCCGAAGGCGTCCCGCTCGAAGCCACCGACCCCACCGCCCAAGCCGCCGAGCCGACCCCGCCCGCCGACACTGCAGGGCCCTCCACAGAGGACGAGCCGGCGGCCGACGAAGCAGACAACGCGGGCACCACAACCGAGCCGGAGGCCGCCCCGGACAAGGCCGCGGTCACGCTTCGAACTTCCCGCTCGCGATCGCCCAGGACCATCCGAAAGACTGCGCCGGTCGCCCCGGCCGAGACTGCGGCTCCTGATGCCGTGGAGGCACCCGCCACCCCGCCGACCACACGAGTCCGCTCGATCCGTCCTCGCGAGCCTCGCCGGTGAGCATCCTCGCCTTCCTTGCCGCCTGTGCCTTTGGAGCGGTCTTTGGCCTCATGGCCCGGCCGAGCCGACCCGCGAGCCGGCTCGTTCCCCTTGCCGCTCTGCTGGCTGCCTTCGCGGCCGCGCTCTTCATTGGGGCCGGAACCAGCCAGAGCCTGGGCGACGTGACGCTGGCCGGGAGCAAGTACTCCGGATTGTTCCTGGCCTGCATGGCGGGCTCAGCCCTTCTCTTGTGCATCGTGGCCCTGGCCTCAGGCTGGCACGACGAGTTCGCCCCGGCGGCGCTCGCCACCCTGGCCGGCACAGCTGTTGCCGTTACCTCCACGGACGCCGGCGTGGCCTTGATCGCCGGCGCTGCCGGAGCCACGGCAGGAGCGCTGCTCATCACCGGTGCTGCGCCGCGCGCCGGAGCCGTGGACGGTCGCGCTTTCGAAATGCGAGCAATCGCGGCCGTGTCCGGTGCCATGCTGCTTGGCGGGATCGCCATCCTGCGTCCCGCCTGGACCGGCGACAGCGACAGTCCCATCCTCATTCTTGCGTTCGTTGGATTTGCCCTGGCCATCGCAATCCGGGGCGGCGTTGTGCCGTTCCACGTTCCGGCCATACACCTGCGCCGCAGTGCGATCCCAATGGCCCCGGCCCTGATGCTGGTCTGGATCCCCGCAGGACTCGGGCTCCTAGCCGTCGCCTGGAGTGCCACAACCTTCCCAATCCAGAGCGACACACTCCGCACCGCCGCCGCCTGCATCGAGGCCGTGGGGGTCGCCACCCTGCTACTGGGGGCGCTGGCGGCGCTCGTCCACGACGACCTCGACGAGGTAGTCATCTACTCGATCGTCGCCGATGCAGGCTTCATTCTTCTGGCCTTTGCCGCCCGAACAGACCTGGCCGCCGAACCCGCCCGCCTCTGGATCCTCGTCTTCATAGCCGCGAAGACCGCCCTTGTGGCCTGGGCCGCCGCCGTCTCGCGAGCATACGGAACCTCCGAAATCGGCACTCTGCGGGGCTGGCTCCGACGCACCCCTCTGCTCGGCCTGGCTCTCGTGATCATCGCGATCGCCACGATCGGCTGGCCCGGCAGCAACGTCTACGAAGCCCGCTCGGCCTTGATCCGGATGGCACTCCCGAGCCAGCTGCAATTCGTGTTCCTGGCGTCGATCGCGGTGTCCGCCGCCTACTACGTTCGGCTGCTCGTGTTCGGCGTTCTGCCGCCCAGCGATGAAATCAGAGCCGGGCAAAGCGAGCGGCCGCGATTGGCACCGGCAATTGCAATGGCGGAAGTCGCGCCCTCGGTTGCGGCCGAAGTCGTCGAGGCGGCCGAAGCTGTCCCGCCCGTCGTGGTCTCCGCAGCCCCGGCGCCCGAAACCACCGCCGCGACCGCCTCCTCAGACGCCGCCGAGGCCGTCGCCGCCGAGGCCGTCGCCGCCGAGGCACCCGGGCCGACCTCCGTGCCGCATCCGCGCAGCCTTCCCGCCATGCTGCGCCTCAACAAAGGCCTCGGAGCCAGTCTCCTGATAGTGGGCGGGGCGATCCTCGCGGCCGCCCTTGCCTCCGGGAGCCTCGGTGCCGGCACCGCGACCCGCTACGGCATCCCGCTCGATACGGCGGCCCATGCCACGGCAGCTCCGGTCCGTACGCCGACGCCGGTGCCGCCGACGCCGACTCCCCGCACAACGCTCGCACCCGCTGCTTCCAACGGTCCGGTTGGGTCCGACATCCCGACGATCGCTCCTTCCGGCAGCCAGGCACCGATGAAGACTTCGGCGCCGGCGCGAGACAACACGGACTAAGCCGATGGCCGCGAGGTCGGAGCCGCCCGGCGCCGCGGAGTTGGCTGAGAAGCTCGCTTCTGCGGGGAGTCTTTGGTCGCGACTCCAGGCTGAGATCCGGGAGGCCTACGCTCCCGTCACCGAGCGCTGGGTGTACGGGGGCAGCAGGTACGGCTGGTCCTGCCGACTCGAACAGGGCAAGAAGGGCATCCTGTACATGACGCCGGACGTCGAGCATTTCCGCGTGGTTATGGCCCTGAATGACACCGCCCGCGAAGCGGTGCTCGCGGGCGGTGTGCCGTCTGAGATTCGGGATGCGCTGGCTTCAGCCGCCAAGGCGATAGAAGGCTGGCCGGTCAGAATGCCGGTCTGGACGGCCGACGATGTCGCGATCGTTCTGAAGCTCGCGGAGATCAAGCTCGCGGGCTAGCCCGACTCGCGCGGAAGGAACCGCCGCTCCGCGAGCTCGCCTGGCCGACGGCGAGCCAAGCAAGCTGTCGCTTGGGTCGATAACACAGCAAGCCTTTGATTCGTAGGTTGTGGACCCTGACACGACGAATTCTCCGCCGAGGATCTCGTCACGGCACCTTTGGGCTTGCTGCCCTCCGCGCTCGACGCGGAGTTCGAACCTACGATTCGTAGGTTCACTGTGTTATCGACCCAAGCACTAGCAAGCTTGGCTTGAGACCAAGGCGGAGCCGAGCACGAGCCAGGCAAGCGTGGCTTGAGCGAGCGCGAGCAAGCAAGCTTGGCTTTGGTGCGTGAGCAAGCAAGCTTGGCTTTGGTGCGTGAGCGAGGAGCGAAAGCCAGGCTCTGCCTGGCTTGCGCCATCGGCCGGCTGACGCGCGAGTTAGTCGCGGGGGCCGATGACCCAGCGATCGATCTCACGCTCGTAGGCGAGCAGGTCTTCCGGCCTGAACCAGATCGCCAACTCGGCGACCGCAGTCTCGGGGCCGTCGGAGGCATGGATCAGGTTCTGGCCCATCTCAACGGCTAGGTCGCCGCGGATCGTGCCGGGAGCGGCTTCGGTGGGCTTGGTCGCGCCGACCATCGTCCGCACCATCCCGATCGCGTTGGGACCTTCGAGAGCGATCGCGACGAGCGGGCTGGAGGTGATAAACGCAACGAGGCCTTCGAAGAACGGCTTGCCCTTGTGCACCGCGTAGTGCCGTTCAGCAAGGTCGCGGTCGACCTGCACGAGCCGGAGCCCAACGATCTTGAGGCCGCGCTCTTCGAAGCGGGCGATGATCTTGCCGGCCAGCTGGCGCTGGACGCCGTCGGGCTTGACGAGGACTAGGGTTCGCTCGGTCACTGTTCAGATACCCCTGCGGATGGTTGATTGCGTTGGGGAGTGTAGCGGGTAAGGCGCGGAGAGCCATTCGGCGAGGCGGCCTGTGCTCACCATCACTGGGGGCGATGCAAGAGCTGGGAATGAGACTAGGGATTGCTCAACTTCGCCCGGGACGATACAAAGGATGGGATCGGCCTTCCTGAAGGGCCCACCCGGCCATTCGGCCGCGCCGGCGAGCTCCGCCACCTCGTGAAACTGCCATCTGAAGGGCGGATTTGGCGCAGCCTGACAGGCCGGCCCTGCTTTGCATCACCCAGGGCGAAGTTGGGGAGAAGGACGCGACCCTGGCCTAGTCCCAACGGATCGGCGGAAGCTCGAAGACGGCAGGCTTGGCCGGCGGTTCGGGCTCGGCGGCCGGAGCGGGAGTTTCCGGCCCTGGCGCCGACGCGGCGGTCTCGGGCTCGATGGGCACGGCGGACTCGGGCTCGATGGGCGCGGCGGTCTCGGGCTCGACCGCCGCGGCGGGCTCCGGCGCGGTCGGCTCCGACTTCGAGGCGCCGAGCGCGGTCGCAACCATGAGGTACGCCTTTCCGGCGTCGCCCTCCAGGCCGAGGATGCGCAGCGCGTCGCCCCGCACGAGCTGAAGCGGCAGATCCTGGCGGTCGCCGATGGCAGCGAGGACGGCATCGGCCGAGGTGGGATCCAGGCGAACCGCGACCGAGAAATGGAGCGCGGCCATCATCGGGTCGTTGCCCTGCAGGAACCCGACACCGGACGCGACTTCGACGCCGGCCTCGCGCGAGTTGGGTGTGGAGGCTGCGGTCGGCGCTTCGGCTTCGGGCTCGGCGGCCGGTTCGGCGATGGTTTCCGGTTCGGCGATGGTTTCCGGTTCGGCTACCGGCTCGGCGATGGTTTCCGGTTCGGTCGGCGTCTCAAGATTCGGCCAGGCTTCGAGTTCCGGCGCCGCCACTTCGACGACTTCGGCGACTTCGGGCGCCTGCGACTCGGGAGTCGGCTCGAAGGCCCCCAACTCATTGGGCTGCGCTTCATCGAGGACCTCGACCGGTTCGGGCTCGACAACCTCGGCCGCCGGCTCATCGAGCGATGGCCAGGCCTCGATCTCCGGCACCGGTTCGGACTCGGCGACAGGCTCCGGCGCAGCGGCCGGTTCGGCTGCAACTTCTGCTTCGGCGACCGCCTCAGGCTCCGGCGCAGCGGTCGCTTCCGGCATCGCGACGGATTCGCGAGCGGCGAGGCTGGCTTCTCGGGCGGTCAAGTCCGCTTCGCGGGCGGCGACGCTGGCTTCGCGAGCCGTGACTTCGGGGCGATCGGGCTCACCCCAGACGGGACTCGGCGCCGCGATCGCAGCCGGCGCTCCGGCAACCGGCGCCGCGCCGGGCAGGCCGCCTTCGTTTGACGACGACCAAGCGGCATTCCGCAGGATCCCGGCGAAGACGGCATCGACCTCCAGGAATTGCCGCGAGAGCGCCTTCTCGACGAAATCCCGTGCGTCCGTCGGCTTGTTCGACGCCGCTGCCGCCTCGGCGGCAATCACGTAGCCGAGGGCGTCGTCGCCACCTTCCGAGATGTATACAGCCGCCGCTTCGCCCGCTCCGTGAAGATCGCCCGTGCGCCAGCGGGCTTCGGCCAGATCCAGAAATGCGGGCGCGTCCAGCTGATCGCACCCGGCAAGCACCTCGAATTCCGAGCGAGCCATCGTGAACGAGCCGGTCTTGAGGTGGATCCGGGCCAGTCGAATCTGGAGAGCCGGGTCGTCCACGGGCAACTGCTCGCTGGGCACATAGGGAAGCGGCTCTGCAGGCAGCACTGGGACGCGCCCGAACTCCGCCGCCTCGGCGGGCCCGGCGGGCTCCAGCGCTTCGGCGGATTCGGCCGCGGTGACCTGCTTGGTCTGCTCGATCAACTCGGGCGTCTCGACTTCATCCGGTTCATCGAACTCGACCACGATAAGCTCGATCGGCTCCTCTTCCGGAGCTTTCTCTTCGGCTTCCGCTGCCGGTTCGACTATGGCTTCCGGCTCGGCTTCGACTTCGGGCTCGGGCTCGGGCTCGGCGACGGACTCGGCGGCCTCGGGCTCGGGCTCGGGCTCGGCGACGGACTCGGCGACATCCTCTGCTTCCGGCTCGGCTTCGGCTTCCGGCTCGGCTTCGGCTTCGGGCTCGGCGACATCCACGACTTCATCGGCTTCTTCGACGTCCATCGCGAGCTTCACGTCGAATTGGTCCTGGGTCTCGTCCGGCTCTTCGTTGACGAGGTCGTCGTCGCCTGCGAGTGCCTCGGTGGAGACCCGGATCAGGACTTCGGCCGAATCGTCGAGCGGGTCCACAGAGTCGAAGCCGAGCTGCATCGTCGGGGGTGTTTCCGCCGGTATCGGGGCAACGCTCTTCAGGTCGCGGGAATCCGGCGCGGGCATGCCGATCAGACCCTCGTCCATCTCGACTGCCCGGTTGCGATTCGACTTGCGGACGCTTCTCATGTCGCCGCCCCCGGCAACCGCAACAGCGTCTCCAGCTTCCGGCCGCGGCGCGGCGGCGCGACGACGGCCATGCGCAGCCAGTCCTCGCGAATCAGACGTCCCGCCAGAGAGTGCATCCCCGCGCTAGTCACGGAATTCAACTCGGCCATCGCCTCATCCAGAGTCAGAACCTTCTCATGCATCGCTTCCTGCCCGCCGAGCCAGGACGCGAGATGGCGGCTCTCCTCCATCCGGAGTTCCATCCGGCCGCCCAGGTATCGCTTCGCCCGGGCCAATTCGTCGTCCGGAACGACCTCGTCCCGGAGGCGCGCCATCTCAGCCAGGATCGCACCGACGGCGGGCGCGATCCGGTCAGGATCGACCCCGGCCGAGACGACAAAAGCCCCCGTGTCGGCATAGTCGACAACATAGGAACTGACGTCGTAGGCCAGGCCCTTTTCCTCGCGGACGGACTGAAACAAACGGCTGCTCATGCCATCACCGAGGATGGCGTTAAGTACCTCAAGTGTCCAGGCCTCCGGGTCATCTCTTCGCAAGCCCGGGACGCCCAAACAGAGTTGCGCCTGAGTGGTGTCGCGACGGATCGACAAGACCTGTTCGCCGGCTGGAAGGACCGGGGCGGGCTCAAAGCTGGTCTTGATGGCTTCGCCGGTCCCGAACGCGTTGGCCACGAGATCGACGATCTCTGCATGCGAGATGTCTCCCGCCGCCGAGACCACGACGTTGCCCGGCCGGTACTCAGCGGCCCAGAAGGCACGCAGATTAGCCTCGGGAAGGCCGCGGACACTCTCTTCGCTACCGGCAATCTCGCGGCCTAGTGGCGTGTCGCCGAACATCGCCAGATCGAAAAGAGTGTGGACGTGCTCGCCCGGGTCATCCAGGTATGAGCGGATCTCCTCAACGATGACGGCCCGCTCCGACTCGATCTCGCTGCTGCGCAGGTGTGGCCGGACGATCAGCTCGCCAAGCACATCCATGCCGCGCGCCATTTCGCGCCTGGGGACGCGGACCCAGTAGACGGTGGACTCGCGGTCCGTGGCGGCGTTGAAGCTGCCGCCGATCCCCTCGATCGCCTCAGAGACGGCGCGTGTCGTGGGATATGCGGCCGTGCCCTTGAAGGTGATGTGCTCCATGAAGTGCGCGGCACCCATGTCCTCGACTGTTTCCAGCCGGGAACCCGCCAGCACATAGGCGGCGATAGAAACGGAAAGGGCGCCGGGCAGGCGTGAGGTTATGACACGTGGCCCACCGGGCAGCGCAGTGCGTTCGTACATTCGGGCAATGCTAACTGAAAGAAGGCCGCACCCATTACGGGCCATAAGGGCTACTTGATGAATGCCTGGATCCAATCCTTGGCGAAGTAGACGACGAAGGCGAAGGAAACCGCGTACATGAGCCAATGGACTTCGCGGAACTTCCCCTTGAGCAGCTTGATCAGCACCCAGGAAATGAACCCTGCCCCGATGCCGACGGTGATGTCGTAGGTGAGCGGCATCAGGATGATCGTCAGAAGGGCCGGGAGCCCATCTTCGACGTCGGCGACATTCACATCCTTGATGAGGGTGAACATCAGGTATCCAACCAGGACCAACGCCGGAGCGGTGGCTTGTGACGGGATGATCTGGGCCAGAGGCGAGAGGAAGATCGCGGCAAGGAACAGCAGTCCGGTGACGACCGAGGCGAAGCCGGTGCGGCCACCCTCGGCGACGCCGGCCGCAGACTCGATGTAGGTGGTGTTGGAGCTGATGCCGGCCATGCCGCCGGCGATCGCAGCAACGGAGTCCACAACGAGGACGAGCCCAATCCCGGGCACGGAACCATCTTCGCCGGCCAAGCCGGCTTCTTCGGCGACACCTGTGACGGTACCCATGGTGTCGAAGAAGTCGCTCAGCATGATCGCGAAGATTGTCAGGAGGGCCGTGATCCAGCCGAGCTTGCTGAAGACGTTCGTGACATCAAAGTTGCCGAGGGTGGTGAACGAGGGCGTTACGGTCAGGCCGCTATCCGGGATCTTGGCAACACCCACGAGAAGCGCCACGACCGTCGTCAAGAAGATGCTGATGATCAAGGCCGCGCGGACCTTGAGCACATACAGCGAGATGGTGATCAGCAGCCCGAGGAGGAAGGTGAACTGGGCCTTCTCAGTCGGGAACGCCAGGCTGACGATCGGCGAGCCCCCGACGGGAGTGACGATCAAGCCGCCGTTGACGAAGCCGATGAACAGGATGAAGAGACCGATGCCCACGCCGATGGAGCGCTTGAGGGAGAGCGGCACGGCAGCCATGATCGCTTCTCGCAGGCCGATGACCACGAGTAGCGTGATCACAACGCCTTCGATGACGATGACGCCCATGGCGCCGGCGACGGTGAGGCCCCTGCCGGCGATGAGGGTGAATGCAACGATAGCGTTGATGCCGAGACCGGCTGCCAACGCCAGCGGGTATCGGCCGATCACGCCCATGGCAATGGTCATGATGCCGGCGATCAGAGCCGTGGCTGCCGCGTAGGCCACGTAGTCGCCGGACGCGACCGGAAGGTGCGCCGCACCGATGCCGCCGAGCAGAATGCTCGGGTTCAAGAAAATGATGTATGCCATGACCAGGAACGTGGTCAGGCCTGCCCGAGTCTCGGTTGTGAAACTCGTGCCGCGTTCGGCAAACTTGAAATAGCGGGCTACCGGCCCCAGAACTGCATCCAACGGATACTCCTCCTGATGTCTCGCCTGGCTATTCCCACCCGTTGACACCCGGAGACGGTCTTCGGGCAGCCATCCTCCCGGCCACGTTCCGCCGCGGCAACACCACGCCCTCGCCGGGGTCGATGGTTCCGCCCATCCAGTATCCGAATCGCCCTGTCAGGCTCCCTGCTCGGGCTCGATTGGGTCGTGGCCGAGCAACTCCATTTGGACGTAGCCGTCTGGATCGAACTCGATCTTGGGGGACTCGCTTTCGCCTCCCGCCAGCACAACGGCGGGTGCGAAATCGATCACGACGGCCTCGTCGCCCTGAACCAGGCGATAAGTGAGCAACTGGTCAGGACGCGTATCGAACTCGAGGTGCTCGAACGAATCGACGTTCAGGCAGATCGAGAGCGGGGTGAAGAACGTCGATGTCTCCGGTTCATTGGCCACGATCCTCTCCACCCATCCCAGCCCATGCTGAACCAGCTCGTGACCTCGGTAGTACCGATAAGCCACGGTCTGCTTCTCGAGGGGTCGGAGAACGTTGAGCATGTCTGTCCGGCTAGAGACAATGCCGCGATTCACAAAGAACTTCGCAGGCAACACGGACGGCACCACTCTCCTAGGGCAGCGGGGGGCATGGCTGAAAGGCCGGTGAGGACCCGCGGATCGTACTCCAGCGGCGGCATCCCGGACAAGGGACAGAGCGACCCCGCCTACGACCTCCTGCCGGGCGGCAAATTGGCGCCGAAATCCCGCCAATGGGGGCTCTAGGTCGCCCGGAGCGTTATCATCGGCCAATGCTGCTAGCTCTCGACATCGGCAACACCAACATCACCCTGAGCCTGGTCAACGGCGAGACGATCATGGCTGCCCGCAGAGCGGCGACGAGAGCGGCCAGCACCCCGGACGAATTGGAAGTCCTGATCGACAACCTGCTCCATCTGGATGGAGCGTCGATGGCGGACGTCACCGGAATTTCGCTGGCTTCCGTGGTCCCGGCCCTCACCGGCGTGACAACGACGATGGCCGAGCGCCACGGCATTCCGCTGCTCGTGGCCGGGTCCGGGAACATGCCGATGCCCATCCGAGTCCAGCGCCCAACCGAAGTCGGGCCGGACAGGCTCGTCAACGGCGTTGCGGTCGGTCGCCTGTACGGCACACCGGCGATCGTCGTGGACTTCGGAACCGCTACTACCTTCGACTGCATCTCCAGAGACGGCGCTTACATCGGCGGCGCAATTGCGCCCGGCCTGGAACTGGGCCTCGAGGCGCTCGCCTCGCGCACGGCCCGCCTGCCTCACATCGAAATGACGGAGCCGGCCAAGGCGATTGGGACCGACACTGTTTCGGCCATGCAGTCGGGCGTCGTCCTGGGCTATCGAGCGCTCACACTCGGGCTGCTGGAGAGGATCCAGGACGAATTGGCCCGTTCGGAAAGAGTCGACCCCAAGGAGATCCAGGTCGTGCTGACCGGCGGTCTTTCGGCGGCTCCATGGGCCCGCGCGCTTCCGGGCGTGGACGCCGTCGACCCGGAACTAACTCTCAAGGGCCTGGCCATCCTGTGGGCCCTGGCAAATGGCGAGCCGACAGACTCCGGCGAAACAACCGTCGGCTGGAGCGGCAGCGCAGCAGGATCCATCCACATCATCACCGAGTCGGCCAAGTGACCAAGTCGAGCATGCGCCTCAGCAATCGCCGCATAGCGCTGGGGATCACCGGTTCAATCGCCGCGTACAAGGCCGTGGAACTGCTCCGGATGCTTCAGAACGAGGGTGCGGACGTTCGCGTTCTCATGACCACGTCCGCGGTTGAGTTCATCGGAACTCTCACGCTGGAAACGCTGAGCAACCATGCCGTCGACTCGGACATCCTGTCGCTGCAGGGCGACGGGCGGATCGGGCACATCGCCACGGCGCACGATGTGGAAGCGATCATCGTGGCCCCGGCAACGGCGCACTGGATGGGCGTCATGGCCAACGGAATCGCCGGCGACACGATCACGGCCGCGTGCCTGGCCACTTCCGTGCCCGTTGTTGTGGCTCCGGCCATGGATGGCGGCATGTACTCGCACCCGGCCACTCAGGCGAACGTGGCCCGGTTGCGCCAGTTTGGCTATCAGATCGTGGAGCCAGAGAGCGGCGTTCTCGCGTCCGGCATGACCGGCCAGGGCCGTCTTGCCGGGCTGGATCGCATCGTCGAGGCCGTCGTGGCGGCGCTGCACGGGCAGACGGCGCCGGCGGCCGCTCCCGAGCCAACCGTGACTGCCCGCCCCGTCGTGGCCCAGGCCGTCGCCCAGCCGCCCGAAGCCGAGCCCGAAGCCGAGCCCGAAGCCGCGCCCGCGCCCGCCGAACCGGCCGCACCGGCGGTCCCATCGCGCAGCGACCTGGCCGGACTCCACATCGTCGTGACGGCCGGCGGCACCGCCGAACCGATCGACCCCGTCCGCTTCATCGGCAACCGCTCCACCGGCAAGATGGGCATCGCCGTCGCCGAGGACGCCCTGAACCGCGGCGCCGCCGTGACTCTGATCCTGGGCAACGTCACCGTGGAGCCGCCCGCCCGCGCCCACATCGCCCGGGCCGAGACCGCCGCGGAGATGCAGGTTGCGCTGCAGGCGCTCACTCCGCCGGAGGGGCCGCTCTTCGATGTCCTGGTTATGGCCGCCGCAGTCGCAGACTTCCGGCCCCGCTCCCCCGCCGACAAGAAGGCCGGCCGATCGGGCGGCATGACGCTCGAATTGGACCCCACCCCGGACCTGCTCGCCGAGGCAGCCGAACGTTCGGCCGCGGGCACCCGCGCCTCGGGCAAGCGCCCGCCCGTCCTCGTCGGTTTCGCGGCAGAAACCGGCTCCTTCGAACGCGTCACCGAGAAGCTCCGCAACAAGGGCGTGGACCTGCTGGTCGCCAACGACGTCGCGGCGCCCGGCTCCGGCTTTGGCGTGGACACCAACAAGGTCACGATCTACTCGATCGACGCGGCTCCCGAGGAACTGCCACTCATGACCAAACGCGAAGTGGCCGAGCTACTGCTGGACCGCGTGGTTGTCCGGCTGCAGGCCATGGCCGCCGCGCAGGCCGCCGTCGGGGCGACCCCGGAGCAGGCGCCCGCGCCCGCGGAACCGGCAGGGCCGGCAGTATGAGCCAGCCACCCACGCCCCACCAGGCGGCCCGGACGGAAGCCGCGGAGTCGGCTTCATGAGCCAGCCACCCGCGCCCCACCAGGCCGCCCGCCTGACCATCTCCTCGATCGCCCGCATGTACGCGGACGGCGAGCGAATCGCGATGCTAACCGCCTACGACTACCCTACCGCCCGCATCCTGGACGAAGCCGGCATCCCGATGCTGCTCGTCGGTGACTCGCTGGGCCAGGTGATCCTCGGCTACGACAGCACCGTCCGCGTCACGATGACGGAGATCCTCCATCACACCAAGGCCGTGGTTCGTGGAACGAAGCGATCGCTGGTCGTGGCAGATATGCCGTTTCTCTCTTACGGCGTCACGCCGGAAGCGAGCCTGGAGAATGCCGGGCTGCTGATGAGCGAAGGTGGAGCCGGAGCGGTGAAGCTCGAAGGCGGCGAGCGCAGCTCCCGAACAATCGAAACGATCGTGCGAGCCGGCATACCGGTCATGAGCCACATCGGCCTGACGCCGCAGTCGATCCACCAGCTCGGCGGACACCGAGTCCAGGGCAAGACGCCGGAAGCCGGCCGCCAGCTACTGGCCGATGCGCTGGCAGTTCAACAGGCAGGGGCCTTTGCCATCGTCCTGGAGTTGGTCCCGGAACAGCTCGCCGCAGCCATCACCAAGCGCCTGCGCATCCCGACAATTGGGATTGGGGCGGGCGCCGGCTGCTCGGGGCAGGTGCAAGTCCTGACGGACCTGCTGGGAATGAGCAACGAGTTCACTCCCAAGCACGCCCGCCACTACACGGAACTCCATTCGATCATCACGTCGGCGGTGCAGGCCTATAAGTCGGACGTCATTGCGGGCGCCTTCCCCGGCCCGGCGGAAAGCAACAGCATCGACTCCGGCACACTGGACGAGATCCTGGGGCAGACGCAGTTCGATCGACCGGAGATGGTCGAGACGAGCGCCGGCATCCCGCTGGACCGAGACCTCTAGTCCTGTGGAGGGCACGCCGCTCCCACGAGTCCTCCGGACTCGGGACGAGTTGCGAGCCGCGTTGGCGGAGGCGCCGCGGCCCCTGGGCCTCGTGCCCACGATGGGCGCCCTGCACGAGGGCCACGCGTCGCTGATCTGGCACGCACGTTCCTCCAACGAGACGGTGCTGGTGACGATCTTCGTGAACCCGCGCCAGTTCAACGAAGCCGCCGACTTTGAGAAGTACCCGCGCGACGAAACCGCGGACGTGCGGCTGGCCGGCGCTTCCGGCGCGGACCTGGTCTGGATCCCGACGGTCGAGGAGGTCTATCCGGCCGGCTTCCAGACTTCGGTGTCCGTTCGGGATCTGACTCAGCCGCTGGAGGGTGCGGTGCGGCCGGGCCACTTCGAAGGCGTCACCACTGTCGTGGCCATCCTGCTGGGACTGACGGGCGCGGACCACGCCTACTTTGGGCAGAAGGACGCCCAGCAGCTGCTCGTGGTCCGGCGAATGGCCGTGGATCTGGGCATCGGCACGGAGATCGTGGCCTGCCCGATCGTGCGCGAGCCGGACGGACTGGCGATGAGCTCGCGCAATGTGCGGCTCTCGGCCGAGGAGCGGGCGGCCGCCCCGATCTTGCGGCGAGCGTTGCTGGCCGGCCGAGCACTCTACGAAGAGGGCTCGCGTGACGGAGCAGTGCTGCGCCACGCCATGAACAATGTTCTGGCCACGTCACCGCTGGCCCAGCCGGAATACGTGAGCTGCGCGGACCCGGAGACGCTTCTGGAACTGGAGGCCTTCGAGGGCCCGGCGTTGCTGTCGATGGCCGTCCGTTTCGGGGCCGTACGCCTGATCGACAACGAGCCGCTGCCCTAACAGCTTCAGGGGTGTAGGGCGCCGCGGCCAAGGAGCCCTTGCCCAAGTCCGCCGGCGTCGTTCTAACTAGCGGCTTCAGGGGCGTGGGGCGCCGCGGCCAAGGACGCCCTTGCCCAAGTCCGCCGGCGTCGTTCTAACTAGCAGCTTCGGGGGTGCGGGGCGCCGCGACCAAGTCGCAGTTTTCTCTCTGTCGTGAACGTGGTTCGACGCCAGAGTGGCAAAGAAGGCCTTCAAGTTCCTGTCCGCCGGCATCCGATCCGGATGAGTCGGCAGGCCGATCCCCAAAACGCCCCGAAGCCACCGTTTCGAGCGTCGTCGCCGCC
Organism: Candidatus Limnocylindrales bacterium; assembly: GCA_036385235.1. GTDB lineage: Bacteria > Chloroflexota > Limnocylindria > Limnocylindrales > CSP1-4 > Fen-1039. Next base: position 20,756 of record DASVKT010000105.1, read on the forward strand.
CCGCACCGCGATCGACGACTCCCCGACCGCAAGTTCTGTTCACACCAGCGAGAAACCTGCGAGACCCACTGTCTGCGGGCCGGCGCGGCGGTCTTCGGAACCCAGGGAACCGCTGCGGTATTTTCGGCGTCTCCGTGTTGAACAGCCGAGACCTCGGCCCAGACGCAGACCCCGGAGGGTGGCCCCGTGAACGACAACAACACCAGCCCAGACGAAACCAGCGCCGGCGCCGATTTCCCGGCGAACCCGGCCCCAGCACCCGGCCAGTCGCCGATCCGCGCGGCGGCCGCGGGTCTTGCACGCCACAGCCGGATCGCCAAGAGCCTGGCCCTGATGGCCGCTGCCGTCGTCATCGGCGCCGCCTACATCGTGGGCGGTCCGCCCGCAGACGCCGGCCAGCCGAGCCCATTCAATGGCCCGATGACCCCCGAGCGCATGGCCGCCCCCGCGAGTTCCGGGGCTGCAGTGGACATGGGCGCCGCGCAGACCAAGTCATACGACGGCACGGGGATCTCCGGAACCGCCGCCGGAGCCCCCGCCGTCCCGGGTGCGGTCGGCCAGACCGGCACCGACCAGAGCGCCGTCGTGGCCGCCGCGAATGCAAACCAGATCATCAAGACCGGCTCGCTGAGTCTCGAGGTGTCGAACATCGCCGACGCAATCAGCAAGTCGGAGGCCGCCATCTCCGGGCCCAACGGGCTGGGCGGCTCGGTCGACTCGTCCAATCAGGTCGGGACCGGAGACGAAGCCTCCGCCACGATCACCTTCAAGATCCCGGCCGCCAAGTGGGATGAGGCGATCACCGCGCTCGGCAACATCGGCGGCAAGGTCCTGTCGCAGCAGACCGGAACCACCGACGTCACCGCGGCCGTCGTGGACCTGAACGCCCGCATCGACAACCTCCAGAAGACCGAGGCTGCGCTGCAAGCAATCATGGCCAAGGCCACAGTGATCGCCGACGTGATCTCCGTGGAGAACCAACTCAGCCGGGTTCAGGGCCAGATCGAGGAACTGACCGCCGAGCGCGACAGCCTGAAGAATCAGGTGGCGATGAGCACACTCACGGTGTCGTTCCAACTGCCGGCAAAGACGGTTACGACTCAGGCCGCACAGGACTGGACTCTCGGCAGGCAGATCGATGTCGCAGGTGCGGCGCTGGTCCGAATCGGCCAGGGCCTGGCCACGATGACCGTCTGGCTGGTCGTGGTGATCCTGCCGGTCGGCCTCGTCATCGGGTTCCTGCTCGGCATCTTCTACGTGATTCGACGCATCGCTCGACGCGGAGGCCGCTCGGCC
>DASVKT010000106.1:0-2404 GCA_036385235.1 Candidatus Limnocylindrales bacterium
CGGCTTGTGGCGTGTCGGTGCCGGGCTGAGTGCCGGGCTGAGTGCCGGGTTGAGTAGCGGTCTTCCCGCCCAGAGCCACCACGGCGGTGGTTACGACGGTTAGGACCACGAAGAGTGCGGCGATCACGCCGAGCATGGCCGTCCAGCCGCGACCGGGCTTTGCGGGCGGCTGGGCCGGCTGGGGCGGCTGGGCCGGCGGCGCCGAAACCTCGCCTGCGAATTGACCCAATTCAGTCATTTTCCCTCCTGGCAACCGTCCGGCGGGCGCCGAGTTCCCAGCGTAGCGCAGCCGCGGGGCCACTGCGGCCCGGATATGTCTCCTCAGGCCCCGGGGGCGAAGGCCTTCCGGCGCTGTCGAGGCCGTGCTCGTAGGCCGCGATCAGGCGGCGGGGCGGGTGCGTTGGGTCACCAGCGCTGATGCACGAGCGGCTTGATGCGCTCTTCATACAGGCGCGCGATGCGCTCCATGGTAGTGGGCGGAAGGGGAGCAAGGCTAGTGGCGGCCGCGTTGGCGCGGGCCTGCTCGGGGGTCTTGGCGCCCGGGATGGCGGCGGTCACGGCCTCGTTCATCAGGATCCAGCGCAGGGCCATCTGGGCCATGGTGGCTCCGGCGGGGACAAGGGCGCGCAGTTCCTGAACGAGCTCCAGCCCGGCCTCGTAGTCCACGCCGGCAAAGGTTTCGCCGACGTCGAAGGCTTCTCCATGGCGGTTGTAATCCCGATGGTCCGATGGGCTGAAGACGGTTTCCCGGGTCATCTTGCCGGTCAGGAGGCCCGACGCAAGCGGCACGCGGGCCAGCACACCCACGTCACGCCGGGTTGCCTCGGCCAGGAAGAGATCGGCGGGTCTCTGGCGGACGATGTTGTAGATGATCTGAACGCAGGCGACGCCCGGGAACTCGATCGCCTTGAGCGCCTCCTCGACGCGCTCGACGCTCACTCCATACGCGGCGATAGCTCCCAGCGAAACGAGTTCGTCCAGGGCGGCGAAGATCTCGGGGCGATAGTAGATGTCCGTCGGGAGGCAATGGAGTTGGATCAGATCCAGTCGATGCATGCCCAGGTTCTCGCGGCTGCGGTCCACCCAGTCCCGGAAGGCACGCGGGTTGTATTCGGAGACATCCAGCGGGGCTCGGCGGCCCATCTTGGTCGCCACGAAGTGCGGCTCACCGCTCCGTTCGCGCAGGAATTGGCCGATCAGCCGCTCGCTGAGGCCGTCGCCGTAGACGTCGGCAGTATCGAAGAGGGTGACGCCGGCGTCGGCCGCGGCATGGAGCGCCCGCAGGCTGTCGGCGTCGTTGACGCTGCCGAACCCGCCTCCGATGGCCCACGCGCCGAACCCGATGGCGCTGACCGTGCGACCCGTCTTGCCGAGCTTGCGGTATTCCAAGTGCCGATCCTCCGGGGGATTGATTAGCGCAAGCATAGGCCTGCCGTGAGCGCCCTGAAGTTTGGCGCCGCCTCGAGTGGGCGCCGCCTCGAGTGGGCGCCGCATCGAGTGGGCGCCGCATCGAGTGGGCGCTCGCTCGGGGTCGGCACATCGGGACCTCCGGCCCTTTGGGCTGCGCGGTAGCGAACCGAGACTGTCAGCGCGACAGGCCGCAAGGAGTGAGGATCCAATGCCCAAGACAACGATGGCGCAGGTCGACGACTTTCTGGGTCTCAAGAGGATCGCGGTCGTCGGCGTTTCGCGCGATCCCAAGGGCTTTGGCACGGTGCTCTGGCAGGAGTTTCGCCAGCGCCGCTACGACGCTGTTCCGGTAAACCGCCAGGCGACGGAGATCGATGGGCAGCCCTGCTTTGCCCGTGTCACGGACATCAAACCGGGCGTCGACGGCGTTCTCATCATGGTCCCGAAGACGGAAACGGACCAGATCGTCAAGGACTGCGCCGAGGCCGGCGTGAAGCACGTCTGGATGTACGGCGGAATGGCGCCCGGCGCGGCCACGGACACGGCCGTGGCCTTCTGCGAGGCGAACGGCATCAGCGTGGTCAAGGGGCTATGCCCGTACATGTTCTTTGCGGGCACGCCGTCATTCCACAAGCCGCACCGGGCCTGGAAGAAGCTGACCGGCAGTTTTCCGCGTTAGGTAGTGGGCCGGTCGATGGCCAGGGCTGCGCCGAGCGAGCGGTAGGAGTCGCGCAGCAGTGCCGCAACCTGGGGCCAGTAAGTGGAGCCTGATCCTCGCGGGCCTTCGGGATCGTCTGTTGCGCCGCGGTCTCTGACCTGGGCCGCCACGCCGCGGAGTCTGCCGGCTTCGGCCACGGCATCGAACGGCAGGCCGCAGGCGGCCGAATAGAGCTGGGCGATCGCTTCGCCGGCAGCTTCGCCGGACGAGAGCCCCAGCTCACGTCGGATGACCCACCATCTGAGTTCGGCGCTCGCGACCGCATCGAGATCGCAG
>DASVKT010000107.1:0-18648 GCA_036385235.1 Candidatus Limnocylindrales bacterium
CAGTGGCATGGTCTCGCTGGCGGAACTGGATGCCTCCGAGCTGGAAGCGGAAGAAGCCACTGCCTCCCAATTGGCTGCCGTCGCAGACACCACCGCCGGCCAGAGCCCGGCCGGACTTGCCCCGCAGCCCACTTTCGCGGCGGCGCTCAACTCACTGATGGCCCCGGTCGATGCGGTCACCGGCAAACTCGCCCTCTTCCTCAGCGGAGGTCGAGTGCGATGAGCCGCCGCCGCATCGGGCTACTCCTTCTATTCGCGTTCGTAGTCCTGGTCGTAGCCGGCTGCTCCTCGACCAACGGCAACTCGGACATCTCCGTCAAGGTCGGCGACGGCCAGGCTTCCAGCGGCAACGGCCAGTTCGCGCTTTCGCTCGAACTTCTCGTCGCCATGACCGTCCTGTCTCTGGTGCCGGCCATCCTGATGCTGGCAACCAGCTTCACCCGCATCATCGTGGTCCTGTCGCTGCTCCGAAGCGCGATCGGCATCCCGAACCTGCCGCCCAACCAGGTCCTCCTGGGCCTGTCCATGTTCCTGACCTTCTTCGTTATGTCGCCGGTCTTTTCCGAGGTCAACAACAACGCGCTTCAGCCCTATCTGAACAACACGATCGATCAGAACAGCGCCATCGATCGGGGCACCGGCCCCTTCAAGACTTTCATGCTCAAGCAGACTCGATCCGAGGATCTGCAGGTCTTCATCGACCTGTCCAAGGAGCCCCGACCCAAGACCGCCAATGACGTGACCATTGAAGTCCTGCTTCCGGCGTACGTCATCAGCGAGCTGAAGACGGCCTTCACGATGGGCTTCCTGCTCTACATCCCGTTCCTGATCATCGACCTCGTGGTCGCGTCCGCCCTCATGTCCATGGGTATGGTCATGGTCTCGCCGACGCAGATCGCCCTGCCCTTCAAGCTCCTCCTCTTCGTCATGGTCGATGGCTGGGTTCTCGTGGTCCAGTCGCTGGTCAGGAGCTTCGGTTAGCCATGAATACGACCGACGTCGGCGCCGTCATGCAGCAAGCCCTCTACACGACCCTCATGGTCGCCGGTCCGATCGTCATGATCTCCATGGCGGTGGGCCTCGCGATCTCCGTTCTTCAGGCCGCCACCCAGATCAACGAGGCGACCCTCACCTTCGTCCCCAAGTTGATCGTCGTGGCCATCGTTCTGATCGTCCTCGGGCCGATGATGTCCAGCCAGCTGACGGACTTCACCAGATACGTGTTCCAGGCCGCGTCGCAGGCTGGGCACTGATGACCTACACGATCGCCGCCGGTCAGACCTCGATGCTCTTCCTGGTGATGCTGCGCTGCACCGGGCTGGTCATGACCGCGCCGATCTTCGGCCATCACTCTGTCCCGTACCTGGTCAAGTTCGGTTTTGCCGCGGCCTTGACCGTGGCCCTGTGCAAGACCGCCGGCGCCACCGCGGGCACGATGCCCGTGCTGATGGCTGCTCCCATCGAGATCCTGATCGGCACCTCGCTCGGCTTCATCCTCACGATGGGCTTCCAGGCAGTGGAAATCGCCGGCCGGGTCATCTCGATCCAGCTCGGCCTCTCACTGGCCTCCGTCTTCAGCCCCACAGAAGAAGAAGCCGCAACGGCCATCGATCCGTTCTTCTCCGTCCTCGCCGGACTCACGTTCCTGGCGATGGGCCTCCACCTGGCCATCGTGCAGGCTCTCGCCCACTCGTTCGTGATGTACCCCGTAGGTGGCGGCTGGCCGGCCGACCTGGCCATGACCGGCGCCCAGACGATTTCGCTGGCCCTGGAGTTGGGCGTTCGAGTGGCCCTGCCGATCGCCCTCGTTTTGCTCCTCACGGAACTCGCAGTGGCGCTTCTGGCCCGAGCCATTCCGCAGATCAACGTCTTCATCCTGGGCCTGCCGCTCAAGATGCTGGTCGGCATGGTGGTCCTCGGCCTGGCGATGCCGAGTCTCGTCAGCGGCACGATGTCCATCTTCCGCTTTGTATTCGGGGCCGCCACCGGCGGCGCCGTGTCGACCTAGGAGCGGGCAATGGCTGAAAAGACCGAAGCTCCAACTCCAAGAAGGGCCGAAGAAGCCCGATCCAAAGGCCAGGGTATCGGCCGGTCCCACGAGTTTTCGATGGGCCTGACCCTTGGCGTCGGCACGCTGGCGCTTTCTGCGCTGCTGCCGGGGATGGCTGCGACTCTCGTGACCCGCGTTCAGTCGAGCATCATCGACGTGCCCACGCGAGCCAGCAACGCCCAGCTGATCGGCGCCACGGGCGACGCCATCATCACGACCCTCACGCTGATCTTGCCCCTTGCCGTTTTGGTCCTGATCGCCGGCGTCGCCGGCAACCTGGTCTCGGGCGGTCTGGTCTTCTCGCTCAAGGCCATCCGCTTTGACATGAGCCGGGTCAACCCCCTGAGCGGTATGAAGCGGATCCTGGACAAGCAGGCCCTCGTGCGGCTCGGACTCTCGTCGGCCAAGCTGGCGATCCTGGCCTTTGTGTCGTGGCAGGTTGTGGGCAGTCGAGTTTCGGCCATCGTGGCCACCCAGGGAGCCAGCCCTTCGGTCATCGCCGGCAGCTGCCTCTCCGCGGTCTTCCAGCTCGGCCTCACGATCACCATCCTCCTCGCCGTCGTCGCCCTGGTCGACTTCGTGGTCCAGCGCCGTAAGGCCCAGCAGTCGATCAAGATGACCAAGGAAGAGGTCAAGCAGGAATACCGAGAGTCGGAAGGCGATCCGCAGGTTCGCGGGGCTCGCAAGCGCCGAGCCCGCCAGATGGCCTTCGCCCGAATGATGGACGCGGTCCCCACGGCCGATGTCGTCGTGACCAACCCGACCACTCTGGCCGTCGCCCTCAAGTACGACTCGCTGACCATGAAGGCGCCCAGGATCGTGGGCAAGGGCCAGCGGCTCATGGCCGACCGAATTAAGGAGATCGCGCGCGAGCACCACGTCCCGATCATCGAGGACAAGCCGCTCGCTCGCGCCCTCTTCTCCCGTCCGATCGGTTCCGAGGTTCCGTCTCACCTGTATCGCGCCGTGGCCCGACTGCTGGTCCTCGTGCATCAGGCCCGGTTCAACGGCGCCGGCCGTGGAACTCAGGGCCGGGCCGGGACGAGCGGCTGGAACCCCGCGGGTGCTCGTGGCGGCGCTCCGGGCGGGCCGGGCCAGGCCTGGTGGAACGCCGGCGCGGCCGCTCGTGGCCGGAACGGTCTCAACATCGACGATGCCGGCTCTACTCGCGCGGATGCCGCCGCTGCCGCCCAGGCGTATGGCTCCGCCGCGGATCCGTTCGACGCCACGCGGCCCGAAATTATCGATCCCATCGTAGCCATCGAGTACGACGCGGCCGCGAACCCGGCCGACGCCGCGGACGCCGCAGAAACGGCCGAGTGGCTGGACGACGCCGCACTCACTCTCGACGACGTGGACGAAGACGCCCTCGCCGCAGCCATGTCCCAAGACGAGCTGGCCGACGTTACGGCCGAAGAATTGGCCCAGCTCGAAGCAAGCCTCGTTTTGGGGGATGACCCCACCGACCTTCCCGACACGGAGCAAGAGCGATGACGACTGCCACTCCGGCCGTACCGGTTCTGCGTAGAAGCGACGCGATCCTCGCCGGTGCCGTCGTAGGCATCGTGGCGATGATGATCATCCCGCTGCCGTCGGTGCTGCTGGATATTCTCATCGTCCTCAACATCACCTTCTCCCTCACGATCCTTCTCGTCGCCCTGAATATCCGTGAGCCCCTCGAGTTCAGCTCCTTCCCGCCGCTTCTTCTTATTGCCACTCTCTTCCGGCTGGGCCTCAACGTCTCGGCCGCCCGCCTGATCCTGCTCAACGCCCATGCCGGTGACGTCATCAGCGCGTTCGGCAAGGTGGTCGTCGGCGGCAACACCATCGTCGGCATCGTCGTCTTCCTGATCCTGGTCGTCATCCAGTACGTCGTCATCACCAACGGTGCCGGTCGAGTCAGCGAGGTTTCCGCCCGCTTCACCCTCGACGCGATGCCCGGCAAGCAGATGAGCATCGATGCCGACCTCAACGCCGGCCTCATCACCCCGGATGACGCCCGCCTCCGCCGCCGCGCCATCGAGCGCGAAGCGGACTTCTACGGCTCCATGGACGGCGCTTCCAAGTTCGTCAAAGGCGATGCCGTCGCCGCCCTGGTGATCATCGTGGTCAACATCGTCGGCGGCCTGACCGTGGGCGTGCTCCAGAAGGGCTTCGACATCGGCCAGGCTCTCACCACCTACACGGTCCTCACGGTCGGTGACGGTCTCGTCAATGAGATCAGCGCCCTGCTGATCTCAATTGCCACAGGCATCCTCGTCACCCGCAGCGGCTCCGACGTGGGCCTGGGCAGCGACTTCGGCACGCAGCTCCTTGGCCGGCCGAAGCTCTTCATGGTGGTCGGCGCGGCGCTGGTCATGATCGGCCTGGTGCCCGGTTTCCCGATCATGGTCTTCGGCATCGGCGGCGGCGTCGTCTTCGCCGGTGGCTACTTCCTCTCGCAGTCGCAGACCGCTGCCGCCGTTGCCCTGGCCGCAGCCGGACCGGTCGTGCTGCCCTCGGCGCTCCCTGCCCTCGGCGCCGGAACGGAAAGCCCGCTCGATGCACTCAAGGTCGAGACCATGGAGCTGGAGGTCGGCTACGGGCTGGTAGGTCTCGTGGAGGGCGGAGCGAGCGGCGGACTCGTCGAACGCATCGGCCTCATACGACGCCAGATCGCGAGCGAGATGGGGCTCATCGTGCCCACCGTGCGAATTCGCGACGACCTCGTCCTGGACCAGAACGCCTACGTCATCAAGTTGCGCGGCTCGGAGATCGCCCGCGGCACGGTCGATCCAACCAAGATGCTGTGCATGGATCCCAACGGCGGCGAGATAGCCGTCAGCGGCATCCCAACAACGGAACCCGTCTTCGGCCTGCCCGCGTCCTGGGTCAGCATCGCCGACCGCGAACGGTCGGAGAGCCTCGGCTACACCGTGGTCGACGCCGCGTCCGTTCTGGCCACACATCTGGCCGAAACGATCCGCCGCCACGCCCACGAGATCCTGGGCCGGCCCGAGACCAACCAGTTGCTCGAGGGCCTCAAGCGCGACCAGCCGGGTCTCGTCGAAGAGCTTGTGCCCGTCCTCGTCAGCATGGGCGACGTCGAGAAGGTCCTGCAGGGCCTGCTGAGAGAACGCGTCCCGATCCGCGATCTGTCCACGATCCTCGAGTCGGTCGCCGACGCGGCCCGCAGCACCAAGGAGCCGTTGTTCCTCACGGAGGCCGTCAGGCACGCGCTCTCCAGAGCGATCTCGATGCGCTACCGAGCCCCGGACGGTGCCATCCACGCCGTCGCGCTGGCCCCGGATCTGGACACCAGACTCGGAACGTCCGTCATGGTCCAGCCCGGCTACGTGGGCTTGGAACTATCCGGCTCGGATAGCAGGCTTCTCATCGAGTCGATCGACAAGGCCCTCAAGAGCCTGGCGCTTCAGCGCTACCAGCCGATCCTGCTCTGCACGACCCGCATCCGGCTGGCTCTCCGCAACCTGACCGAGCGGCACCTGCCTCAACTGACCGTCCTCTCGTATGAAGAGATCCTGCCCAGCGTCTCCGTGCAAGTGCACGCCCAAGTGGAGGTTTGATAGATGGAACTCCTGGTTGCCACTTGGACGCTGAGGATCGCGATCGTCGCGGCGCTCGCGGTCGGCGGCGTCTCGTATCAGGCCGGCGGCACGCCGATTGACTGTGTCGACAGGGCCCTGGCAGTCGCCGTGGGCTTCACTCTGGCCGGGCGCCTCCTCATGAGCTGGCTCGAGCCACCGGAACGGAAGATGCTCAAGATGCGCCAGAAGCGACAGGCGAAGCGGTCCAAGCAGACGAAATCAGCGGCGGCCGATTCGGTCGCGGCAGCAAGGGCGCGCCGGTCAGCGTCCACCATTTCCAAGAACGCGTGATGCTGAGGCGACTGAATGTTTGACCGACAGTTCCTTCCCCCGTTCCACGCGTCCGCGCCGATAGACGGATCCGTGGTGGCCCGTTCAGTGCCGAGCATCTTTGCCGACAGCCGGACCGGCCAACTGATCGACCCGCTGGTGAAGTCGTCCGGAGTCCTGGACGGCGAGCCGGGGTCCTATGTCGATGGGGGACCACCGGATGCCCCACCATCGGACCCCCACGACTCGGTCGTGGACGAAGTCGTGGCCGGCGCACAAGATGGCCAAATGGTGAACCCGGACGCTCCAGTGGCAATGCTCGAGGATACGACCGCCGTCGCGGAAGCCGTCGAGTTGCCGGTCGAGGCTGACCCTGAGGCTGCCCGCGAGGCTGCCCCTGAGGCACCCGATCTCAGAGGCTACACGGCGTACGGAAACATCCCCACACCGGGTCTCGGCCTCAGCCGAGACGAGCTCGTCACCCGCTACGCCCACCTCGTTAAGTACGTGGTCGGCCGGCTGGGCGTCTCCGTTCCGGGTCTCTTCGACCACGAGGACGCGATGCAGGCCGGTGTGCTCGGACTGCTGCGAGCAATCGACGCCTACAAGCCGGAGGCCGCCGCCTCGTTCGAGTCCTATGCGATCCTGAGAATCCGAGGCTCCATCCTGGACGCGGTCCGCTCGCTGGACACGGTGGGCCGGGCCGGGCGCGAAGCCGCTCGTGCAATCCAGGGCGCAATTCGCGACCTGCAGCATGAGCAAGGCCGCTCGCCGACGGAGTCCGAGATCGCCGCCCGGTTGAACATGACGGTGGCTCGATACCGCGAGCGCCTCCAGGCCGCGTCCGTCGTCACCATCTCGCTCGACGAACACGACTCCCGCGACGGGGATGACGACTCGGTGATGCTCGCCGATCAGGCCCCGGACCCGAACGCCGTCGATCCCGCCGACGAAGCGGCTCGCCGCGACGCCATAGCCGGGCTTATCGCAGAGATCGGCCGCCTCAGCGAGAGGCCGCGGATGGTTCTTGCCCTGTACTACCAGGACGAGATGACATTCAAGGAAATAGGCCAGGTTCTCGGTGTGACCGAGTCCCGCGTCTGCCAGATCCACACCGAAGCCATCCTGGCCCTGCGCAGTCGGCTGGTGGACCCGGACGTGGCAGCCCGGCTGGGACGGCGGAGGGCTCGGTCATGATCCGTGGCTTCTACACCGCCCTCTCCGGAATGGTCTCCTCGATGACCCGCCAGGCCGTCGTCGCGGACAACATCGCCAACATCAACACCGTCGGCTTCAAGCAGTCGCGGACCGCTCAGGACGACTACGAGCTCCAGATCATGAACTCGCAGGGGCCCAGCCTCGGCGAGCTCGGAACGGGAGCCATTCCAACCGACCTGCGCATGGACGTCAGCCAGGGGCCGCTCCAGCCCAGCGACAAGCAGGAAGATCTGGCCATCGAGGGCGATGGGCTCTTTGCCGTCAGAACCGGCGGCGGTATCGCCTACACCCGCGCCGGGGACTTCGTCACGGACGCGACGGGTACCCTGGTCACGCAGCAGGGCTACCCGGTGCTGGACACGGCCGGCCACAACATCGTGCCGGGGCAGAAGTTCAACGTGGGCCCGGACGGCACAGTGGTCCGCATCGATCCCACAACCGGAGCCTCCACGACGATCGCCCGAATTGCCCTGTTCGGCTGGCCTCCGGGTGGCGTGACTCGCCTCGGTGAGAACTTGCTCTCCGCCGGCGGTACGCTCTCACCCGCCACGGGCACGATCCATCAACGAATGCTCGAGGGCAGCAACACGGACCTTGCGACAGGCATGGCCGAGTTGATTTCCCTCCAGCGCAACTTCCAGATGAGTTCCCGAGCACTGTCCCTGCAGGACGGCACCCTCGGCGACGCCACCCAGCTAGGAAGGCTGCGATGAGTCCGTCTGCGTCGTCTAGGGGGCCACGAATAGGCCAGTTCCATGTGCCGGGTGCAGGTGTCATGCTGGTCGAGTTGGCGCGCCGCGGTCTGGTGCGCAGCCTGGAGTCACAGGAAAACGTGGACTCTACGCAACGGATACGTCGAAATGATGACGAAACACCCACCCCGCGGGTCAAGTCTCCAGGGTACCTGCCGATAACCTCGGTGACGCCCAAGAGAGGAAAGCAATGAAAATCGACGACCCGCGGTCCGTAAGCTCATCGCCGAACCTTCGCCCGACGGCCCCGCCTACGCAGGCGCCCGCCGGAGCAGAAGGTCAGCGACCCCAGCAAGCCGTCAACCAGCCGGCCGCACGCGTCGAGCTATCGTCGCGTAGCCGAGAGATGCATCAGGCCCTCGAGGCCGCCAATGCCGCTCCCGACGTCCGAGCCGACAAGGTTAACGACGCCAAGGCGCGGATCGCTCAGGGCACCTACTCGGTAAAGGCCGAGTCGATTGCTCGAGGGATTCTCGACACTACGGCGTAAATGTTTGCGCAGGGCGACCTGACGCTAGCCGGTAACGCGGTCGACTTCCGCGCCGACTTTGGTACGCCCGCGCTTTCTGCCCTGACCGCCGCTCTGGACCGCCTTATCGCGGCCTCAGATGCTGTTGCCGAAGCCGTCAGGCGGCACGATCGGATGGCTCTGGTCAGCTCCAACGAGCAGGCAGACGCCCTGGTCGGCGAAGTCCACCGGTTGGACTCCGCACTGACCGACGAGGAACGTGCCCTCCTCGGCGCCGTCGGTATCTCCGCCCTCTGCGAGCGACTCGGTGCATGCGGTCGTCGCAATGCCCTGCTGATCGAGCAGGCCTGGGCCACGGATGCGGCACTCATGCGATTGCTCGTGGGCATCGGCAAGATCGGACCGGACAGCGTCGCGGGCGTATATGGCGACCCGCCGACCCCAACATATGTTGATCGGCAGGCCTGAGCCATGAGCTCTCCGTTCTTTGGCATTGACATCGGAGCGTCCGCTCTCCGCGCCGCGCAGCAGCTCCTCGACACGGCGGCCCACAACGTCGCCAACGCCAGCACGCCTGGCTACTCGCGCCAGCAAGTGTCCCTGGTCGCCTCTCCGCCCTACACGTACCCCGCCTTCAACCGCAGCGGCCTTCCCGGCCAGATCGGCTCTGGCGTCACGGTAGCCGCGATCACGCGCGTCCGCGACAACTTCCTCGACCTGCAGGTTCAGGCCCAGATGGGCCTGAAGGGCCAATGGGATACCCGCCAGCAGGAGCTGGCCAAGATCGAGGCGCTCTTCCCCGAACCATCCGATTCCGGCCTTGGCAGCGTGATCAGCAAGTTCTGGAATGCCTGGCAGGACGTCGCCTCCGATCCGACCTCGACCGCCGCTCGATCGGCCCTCACGGAGCAGGCTGCATCCCTGGCGATGGAGATTAACCGCGACTCCACCCAGCTGGGGATGATCGCCTCGGGTCTCGACTCACAGGTGACCCAGAAGGTCCAGACTATCAACGACCTGGCCAACCAGATTGCGAGCCTGAATGGCCAGATCCAGCGGGTCTCGGTCAGCGGCGACAATCCGAACGACCTGATGGATCAGCGCAACCTACTCCTCCAGCAGCTGAGCCAGATCGTCCCCGTGAACGTCCTGACGAGGGCGGACGGCACGATGAGCGTGCTGGTCGGCGGCACGGACCTCGTCTCGAGCGTCTACGCCCGGCAGGTGACGATCCAGACCGACGCCAACGGCCATGCCCAGCCGGTCTGGTCCGACGGCAACCCGCTATCACTCCAGTCGGGCGAGCTCAAGTCGCTGCTCGGGATTCGTGACACGGACCTGGCCAGCTACCGCAGCCAGCTCGATTCCCTGGCCAAGGGCATCGCCGACGGCACGAATGCCCTGCATCAGCGCGGCATCGATGCGACCGGGGCAGCCGGTCTTCCGATGTTCACGTACCGCGCCGGCAACGAGGCTGGCACGATGGCTGTGAACCAGGCGATCGCCGCGGATCCGCGGCTGGTGGCCGCGGCCGCCGCGCCGGGCACGCCAGGCGACGGCTCCATTGCGGGCCTCATCGCCGACCTGCGCAACGCCACGTCGTACGTCGCCGGTGACCCGGCCATGAACGTCATGGGCGCGACGGACCTCGCCACCAACGGCACTGCCCGCCTGATGACGATCTCGGCCGCGAGGGCAACTGCTCAGACCTGGACCTTCAGCGGCGCCGGATCGAGCCTGACCCTGACGGGCGCCGACGGCAGCACCCAGACCATCAACGTGGCCGACATGGCGGCCGGCGCGACCAACGTCCTGAACTTCGACCAGTTCGGGATCCAGCTGACGATCAGTGCGCCCACGAGCGCGAAGGCCGGTGCCGATCTCGTCACGGACCTCACCGCGGGCGGACACAATACCCTCGTCGTCGCCTCGCTCTACACCTCGTCTCAGACGACCTCCGATTTCTACTCCGGCCTCGTCGGCAAGATCGGCGGCGCCTCCAGCCAGGCGATCGAGATGGCCAGCAATCAGCAGCTTGTCGTCGACCAGCTCCAGCAGCGTGTGGAACAAAACAGCGGCGTCTCTCTCGATGAAGAGGCGACCAACATGGTCCGCTTCCAGCATGCGTACCAGGCGGCCGCGCGGGTCATCACCACCATGGACGAGATGCTGAACACGCTCATCAACAACACCGGCCTTGTCGGCCGCTGAGTGGAGGCCTGAGCCATGCGCGTGACCCTGAGCATGATGTACGCCTCCGTGAACCAGAGCATGACGTCGACACGGTCCGAGCTTCAGAAGGCCACCGAGAAGGTCAGCTCAAGCAAGCAGCTCAACCGGCCTTCGGACAACCCGGCGGACGTTCGCTCGGCCGTCCAGTTGCACGACACGCTATCCGAGCTGAACCAGTTCCTGCGCAACATCGACGTCGCGACCAGCAAGGCAGACGCGATGGACACGGCCCTGTCGGGCGCCGGAGACCTCATCCAGCGAGCCAACGAGCTGGCCATCGCCGGTGCCAACGGAACGCTCAGCGCGAGCGACCGCCAGACCATGGCCCAGGAGGTTTCTCAACTCATCGAGTCGATGGCGCAGGATGCCGGGGCGAAGGTCAACGACGAGTTCGTCTTCAGCGGCTTCCGCGTAGATCGAGCTCCGTATACGGTCACCGGGCCCGGCACGGTGAGTGCCTACCAGGGCGACCACGGCGTCACTATCTCCCGGATCGGTCCAGGCAGCACCATGCAGATCAACGTCGCGGGAGACTCCATCTTCCAGCCGGCGCTCGACGCGCTCACCCAGCTGAAGGCGGATCTGGAGGCGGGCACGCCCACCCAGACCGGAACGATCACCAAGATCCAGGGTGCCCTCGACAACCTGCTCGCGTCGCGGGCCCAGATCGGTGCGCGGGCCAACCGCCTGGAGCAGGCGAAGACCTCTCAGCAATCGCTCATGACGAGCAACCAGGCCCTGCTGAGCCAACTCGAGGACGTGGACATGGCGTCCGCGATCACGGAGATGACCAAGCGCCAGACCACGTACCAGGCCACGCTGGCCGTGACCGCCAAGGTGATTCAGATGAGTCTGCTCGACTACCTTAGGTAGCCCGCACCGGTGAGCCGCGGCGGGCAGGCCACCCGGGACCCGAGCCCGCCATCGAGGAAGAACCCATGAGCCACTCAGTCTCCGCAGCCGCGATCGTCTTTCCCGACGGACTGGTAGGGTTACCGGACCTCGTCCGACACCGTCTCAGCGCGGTCCCGGATAGCGCCCTCTACGAGCTCACATCGGACGACGATCCGACGATGGGTTTCATCGCTGCCTCGGCCGACAGCGTCAAGCCCGGGACGACCGACCTTCTGCGCGAACGAGGTCTCGTGAACGAAGGCGAATGGGTCCTGGCGATCCTGGCCGTCCACGGCGAGCCCCCGGGTGTGACCGCCAATCTGGCCGGGCCCCTCGTAATCGATATGGAGAAGGCCACCGCCCGCCAGCTCGTCGTGGAGGATCCCGACTTCCCGCTACGGGTACCGGTCGCGGAGCCGGTCTGATGCTCGTCCTCACGCGCCGTTCGGGCCAGTCGATCCGGATCGGGCCCAATGTAGAGGTGCGCGTCGTTAGAATCGAGGGCGACCGTGTCGTCATCGGCATTGCCGCACCTCGGCATGTGGCAGTTGTTCGCGCCGAATTGGTGGAGCAGGTCTCCGGTGAAGTCCGGGATGCGTCTGATGCCCGGGCCAGGCTGCGGGTCATGCTCAAGCCGATGCACGCTCTCGATCGGCCTGCCCCCATTGGCCCGTCGTCGGACGATCCAGGGGTGGCTTGACAGCAGACTGTAGCGGCCCTCGCTCCTGGGTCCGCCTCAAGTCCGCACTCCTGGCGCCGACTTCTCAAATGGTGGACATAAAGCCCACCAGCGGCAAGGATGCCGCATCGATCCAAGGCTAGGAGGCCTACCTCAATGTCTGTCGTCATCAACACCAACGTCAATGCCCTGAACGCACAGCGCAACCTCGGCAATACGGCCGCGGCGTTCAGCAAGAGCGTCGAGAAGCTGTCGAGCGGCCTGCGGATCAACCGCGCGGCCGACGACGCAGCCGGCCTCGGCATCAGCGAGACCTTCCGCTCCCAGGTCAACGGCCTCAACCAGGCAGTGCGCAACGCCCAGGACGGCATCTCGCTCGTCCAGACCGGTGAAGGCGCGCTGAACGAAGTCAGCTCGATGCTCCAGCGCATTCGCGAGCTGGCCGTCCAGTACAACAACGGCACCAACGATGTCAACGCCCAGTTGAGCATCTCGGCCGAAGCCACCGCACTCCAGGCCACGATTACGTCAATTGGCACGAACACCAAGTTCAACGGTGTCTCCCTCCTGGCGGCCGGCTCGATCACGCTCCAGGTTGGCGCGAACGCCACCGAGACCCAGGTCGTGACCACAACGGCTCTCAACACGACGGGTGCCGTTGTCACGGACATTGCCTCGGTCGATACTGCCATCAAAGCTGTCAGCACCCAGCGTGCGGCCTTCGGCGCCGCTCAGAACGCCCTCGAGCACACCGTCAACAACCTCACGGTTTCCGCCGAGAACTTCACCGCTGCCGAGTCCCGAATTCGCGACCTGGACGTCGCGAGCGAGATGGTGAAATTCACCAAGACCCAGATCCTGCAGCAGGCCGGCACCTCGATCCTTGCCCAGGCCAACTCTTCTCCGCAGAGCATCCTGACCCTGCTCCGCTAGTTCGGTTCCTGGCTCGACCTCGGTTGAGCCACCGACCGAGAGTCTCGAAGGGGTCGGCGGGTTCCCGCCGGCCCCTTCCTTTTCGCCCCAATCTTCCAGGTGAGAATGGACGTCTCGCAACAGGCCGCCACAATCAGCGCACTGGAAGCCGCAACGGATGTCTTGATAGTGGCGCTGAGTCGGCGCCCTGATCCAGACCTGGAGGCGGCCACCGCCGCCTTGAAGGCTCGCGAGATGGCGATCCGCCTCCTCGTCGGATCCGACCCCAAGAAGCGTCCACCGGACATGAACGCCAGGCTGCGCCGGATCCTCGACACCGATCGGGCTGTGGCCGACCACCTGCGGACAGAGATGGACTCGCTCCGCGAAAGGCTCGCCGACACGCGTCAGCTGATGCACGCCGCAAGTACCGGTGGAGGGGCGCGGTCAGGAGCCGCGCATAGCGGCCGGAATCGGTGAGAACCCTGCTATCGAATCTCTCCGGTTCGGCTCAAGCTCACGGCACTCGAAGCCGATACCCCGAACAGTCGCCTCAGTCTGTGAGCTGACCAGGCGGGCTTCCCGGGAGAACGCAGTTGTCGACAATCCAGTTCGGCGGAGTCATATCGGGCCTGAACACTCAGGGCATCATCGATGCCCTTGTTGCTGTGAAGAAGCAGCCTTTGACGGACCTGCTGAACAAGGAAGCCAGCCTTACAGCCCAGAAGATCGCCTACGCCCAGGTCGGCACCGCGCTCGACGATCTCGTTGCCAAGATCCAGAACTTCACGGTCACGAGTGCGGGTGCAGGTCGTGTCGGGACTTCCGCCGACAACTCGATCTTCACGGCCACCGCCGCGGCCAACGCCGCCGTATCGCAGTATCAGATCTCGGTCGATCGCCTGGCCACCGCTACGCGGGCCACGTCCACAGGTGCCATCGGGGCGGCCGTAACCGATACCTCCGAGACCCTCCAGGCGCTCAACCTGCCTGGCACAGTCACGGCCGGCCAGATCAGCGCCGTCGTCAACGGAGTCATCGTCCACTACACGGTGGGCAATCCGGCGACGACGACCCTCGATCAAGTAATGGCAGGCCTCGGCCAGGCGATCCAGAATCAGCTCCAGGCCGGAGGAGCCAATACGGCGGCCGATCCAACGGCAACCGTAACGGTCTCAGTCGTGGGCAACCGGCTCCAGATCGCGCTCTCCGGTGCGACCCTGTCGCATTCGCTGTCGTTCGGCGCGGCCGGCGACTCGAGCAACGCCCTAGGCATGCTCGGGATCGCCAATTCCTCCGCGACCATAGCGGTCAACGATCCTCCCCTCACCGGCACCACGAATCTGGGCGTTGCCCGTCTGACCGGCGCTCTCGACAGCGCGGGTCTTGCCGGCCTGACATCCACAACGACCGGCAAGCTGACGATCAACGGCGTCGACATCGCCTACAACACCACGACCGATACCCTGTCCTCGATTATCAGCCGAATGAACAACTCGACGGCAGGCGTGATCGCTTCGATCGACCGCACCAACGACAAGCTGATCCTGACCCGCAAGGACACCGGGGCTCTGGCGTTGGATATCCAGGACACGAGCGGCAACCTGGGCGCGACTCTCAAGCTTGCCCCGGGCACCACCAACGCCCAGACGATCGGCCTCACCGCCAAGGTCACAGTCGACGGACGGTCGATAACGAGCATCACCAACACCGTTACCAATGCGATCGACGGTGTCACGCTCAACCTGGTGACGCAGAGTCCGCTCGGCTTGCCACAAACGTTGTCCGTCGGCGTCGATCAGAGTGCCGTAACGTCGGCGCTCAACTCGTTGATCACCAGCTTCAACTCGTTGGGCGACACGCTCGACAAGGTGACTGCATCGACGCCGGGCCAGGCGGGTGGCACAGCCGGAACCTCAGGACCGCTCGCGTCGGATCCGACCACGCGCTCGCTCTTCCTCAGCCTGCGCGCGACCCTGTTCCAGGCGACCGGGACCGGCTCGATCAACTCCCTTGGCGCCATCGGCCTCAGCACCGGCGCCATCGGCGCCGTGGCGGGCAGCACTGACCGCCTGCAGTTGGATACGACGAAGCTGACCGCCGCCCTCAACACCGACGCCAACCAGGTGGCGTCGCTGCTCGACGGTTCCACTGGTCCGATAGCCGCCCTCCTCGCGAAACTCAAGTCGTTCGAGGACCCGGCCAACACGTCGTCCTACATCCAGTCTCACACGACCAGCCTTAGCGCCGAGATCAGCTCGATCCATCGCGAGGAATTGAACCGCCAGGAAATGATCGACAACTATCAGAAGTCGATCGAGGCTCAGTATGCGGCGATGGAAGCCACGTTGGCCCAGCTCCAGTCCCAGTCGGCGCAGATCTCGGCCACTCTCGGCTACTCGACTACTTCGTCCGGCACTGGTCTGGGCGGCTCGTCGACGAACGGCTGACCCACGCTTCGAGGCCGGTTCGGGGGACCGGCTTCCGCCCGTACTCGTGATCGTCTGACCACTTCGGCGTGACCACGTGCCCGGCGGCAGGCGCATCTCGGAGTCGCTCCGACGTCCGCTTCTGGTGGTGCCGACAGGCCCCGAATAGTCAAGGCGGTCCCCCAAAGAACCGATACCTATGTTGGAACGGCCACACGGCTGGCAATCCATCAGGCGATATTCGAGGCTCCGCTCCATGCTCGATCCGACCGCAACCTACAGAACTTCACAGGTTGTCAGCGCCAGCCGCGCCGGCCAGATCGTCCTGCTCTACCAGGGTGCGATCCGCTTCGGAGCGCAGCACCTGGCCTTCGTGGAACGCCACGATATCGAGCAGGCGCACAAGGCTTCGATCCGCTGCCAGGAGATCGTGACCGCCCTCCGCGGATCCCTCGACCTCGCTGCCGGCCCGATCGCCCTCCAGCTGAGCGATCTCTACGACTTCGTTCTGGACCGCCTGGAAAAGGGCAACATGACCAAGGATCCTCGGCCGACCGAGGAGGCCATTCAGGTTCTCCGCGGCCTTCTCGAGGCGTGGCAGGATCTCGCGGCCCGTCCGGCTTACGCCCTGGTGGACGACCCGGTCGAGCCCGTCCGCAGCAGTCGGCCGATCCCTCTGCCGACGCCGGTTTCGACTCCGATGTACGCCGGCGTGGGCGCTTATGCGGCCGGAGGGGCACGACGATGATGACCGCACCCCAGGGCAACACAATCGAGCGCGAAGTCGCGGCCGAGACTCTGGCCGCAGCGCTGAGTCCGCATTCCGTGCGGGCCATCCAGCAGCGGCTGGAGAGCATCCTGATCGACGACCGCGAACTGCTGATTTCGCTACAGTGCCAGCTCGAGCAGATCCGCCGGGAGCTGCGGCTCCTCAACGACGAGCGCATCGTTCGCGCCCTGGACGGCGGCGATCCGCCGATTCGCCACTAGCCACAGCGTCGGCCGGGCCGGATCGACCGCTCCCCCGGCCGCACCGCAGACCTCCTCGCCGGTATCGTCTTGAGGCGGGACCACTCCGGGAGTCAGATGGCAGGTGCGGCGACAGACGAGCCTTGGGTCCAGCTCGTCACCTGGGCGACCACGACCTCGGCGTTGGCCATTCGGACGCCCGCCCTGACGAAGGCGGACCACTGAGTCCAGGGTGCCATCCCCAGTTCCCGCCAGGCTTCCGGATCGTAGCTTGCGACTTCGTGCAATCTGGCGGAGTAGAGTTCCGACCCGAGGGTGAGGACACCCTGGGAGATTGGGGGCCAGGAACCGATCATGAAGGGCTCCACACCCTCGAGGGCAACCTTGGCCTGGCCGTAGACGAACTCGAGGCCGTGTTCCACGGCTATGTCCAACAGCAGCGAGACATGGTCCGGCGTGAATTCGAACTCCGGACCGAGTGGCGCGATCCACGAGCCGCGCGCTGCCCCGGCCCCGGCCGCGAGCGCCGCCGCCTCGAGGGCGGAGCGTCGCCACACCGGATCCGCCGGCAGGTCGGGAGGGGTGGGCACGTCCACCAGGTGCAGGCGGTCATCTGCGAGGCGGTCGATCATCGCCGAGAGCTCTGGATCCGGGGCGGCGGCCACGACAGCCTCTATCTCCGGATAGTCCTGCTGCAAGACCGACCGGAGGGCACGCTCGACGAGCGAGACGGGTGCCTCCGCGACGGGCACCAGGACCGAGACCAGCGGTCGATCGGCGCCTTCGGTGGACCAACACATCTCTCGCTCTCCGCGCAGCCACGCCAGCCGTAGGGGCGCCTCTGCCGACTCGCGCCGGCTCCGCCGGCGGTGGGCAAGCCCCAGACTGGCTGCACGGCTGACACTGTCTATCTCCGCGGATCCGAGTGAGTACTGCCGGCCTGTGGCGCCGCGACCCGCATGCTCCGCCGCCCAACGATACGCGTCCGCCCACTCGACAGCGCGAGCCTCCACGTGATATTCCGCCAGGACTCGTTCCCTCGCGCGTCCCGCGAGGTCCTCTCGGAGTGACGCGGAGGAGGCGAGCCGGGCCAGTGCGTCGCGCCAGTCGGCCTTGGACCTAGCGAGCAGGCCATCCACCCCGCCACGGATGACATCGTAAGGACCGCCCTGCATCGTGCGGCTGGCCACGGTGGCCGCGCCCGCCATCGAGTACTCGAGCCAGTGGAGCTCCGACTTGGCGCGGTCGAATTCATCGCCCAACACTGGCGCGAGACCGATATCCGGCCGCGCCGCGACGAGCGCCTGGGCAAAGGCGGGCATCCCCGGCACGTAGGGCAGGGTCTCGTCCACGGCCGCGATCACCTCGGCCGGAGAACCGTGTCGCTCGTCCGCGCCGGTCGCGCCCAGCCACACGCGCCGCGCGTCCGGAAAGCGGCGCTTGGTCTCGTCGACAGCGTCGCGACACACCGCGTAGTCGCGCATCCGCACCGCAGCGCCGTAGTAGAGCAGGCGGGGATCGCCAGGCAGGATGGACTCGCTGGGGCGAGGCGGGTACCAGGACGGGTCGATGGCGTTGCGGACGACTCGGACACAACGGTTGTACCTGCCATAGACGGCCGCAAGGACCGGCGTGCTGACCGTCACCAGGTCCGCTCGTCGGACCATCCGCTCTACCAGGTCCCGTTCTACCGACATCCACAGGCGCGGCCCCGAGTTCCAGGCTTGGACATGCAGCAGGTCGTCGTCCGTCTCGTAGAGGATCGCCCGGCCGCGGAGTGCGTCCGGCCAGCGCTCTAATGTGTCGAAGAGGGGTCTCAGCAAGGAATCGGGCGGGTGGACGACGTGTCCGGTTGCCTTCGCATGCTGGATAGCCGCCGCCTCCGAAAGCGTGGACACGATGCAACTCGTGCATTTCCACCAGGCCGTCTGGTAGAAACGGGCGAAGACGACTACATCAGCCCAATCCAGCTGCTCGCGATCCAGGATCACCTCGCCGCTGGCGAGGGCCAGATCCGACCGATCGCCGAACGCCGCATCCCAGGCAAGCTGCGCCTTGACGAATGGCCGCACGATGACGCCGAGGCGGGCGAGCGCCTCGCGATACATATCGAACCGATAGAAGGCGCACACCCCGCCCTCGGTCCCACCGTAGACCAGAACGTGCAGCTCGTCGCTCATGGACGCC
>DASVKT010000108.1:0-9660 GCA_036385235.1 Candidatus Limnocylindrales bacterium
GCAGATCTGCTCATACGTGGAGCAACTCACGGTGATCCAGGGCCTGCAGCCGGAATGGATGCATGTGGCCCTGGGCGGTAGCTCCAGAACGGTCGAGCGGCACCGCGTGGCGGACTACATGGCCTACTACCGGATGGTCAAGTCCGCCTTCGAGGTCAGGGTGGACGTGGATGGGGGTTGTGCAAATGCCGTCTATCCGCCGGTCGCGACGTACCCGGAGCCCGTGGAGCATTGCGACGTTTGCCGCTGGCAACTCATTTGCGGCGCCAAGCGGCGGGCAGACGACGATCTCTCGCTGGTTGCCGGGGCGCCTTCGCGGTTGAGGCGCGCTCTCAAAGCGGCGGCAGTGCCGACCCGACGCGGGCTCGCGGCGTTGGATCTGCCGCGGCCGCAACCCATCGAGGGCGTGCACGCCGCCGCGTTGGAGAAGGCCCGGGATCAGGCGGCCATCCAGGTTCGAGGCGAGGAGGCGGGCAGTGTCATCTACGACCTGCTGGTGGCCGGTCGTACTCCGGACGGTGCCATCGAGTCGGACCGGGGTCTGACGAGTCTGCCGGAGCCGCGCCCGGGAGACCTCTTCTTCGACATAGAGGGTGATCCGTTTGCCCTGGATGACGGCGTGGAGTACCTGTTCGGCGTCTTGGAGCCTGGCCTCCCCGGCCCGGACGGAGAGCCCACGTTCCATGCGTTTTGGGCCGTGGATGAGGCCGGACAGGTTACGCCGGAGGCCGAGAAGCGCGCCTTCGAGGCAACGATGGATTTGATGACGGACCGGCTCGCGGCTGACCCTGAGATGCACATCTATCACTACGCACCTTACGAGCCCTCCGCGGTGGGCCGGCTGATGGGTCGCCATGCCACCCGCGAGGAGGAAGTGGATCGGCTGCTGCGTGGGAAGGTTTTCATCGATCTTTTCCGGACCGTTCGCCAGGGTCTCCGCGCCTCTGTTGAGAGTTACTCGATCAAGAAGCTGGAACCCCTCTACGGTCTCGCCCGGGATGAAGGGCTGCGCGATGCCGGTTCCAGCATCGTGGCCTTCGAGAGCTGGCTGGCGGACGTGGACACCGGCGTGGCGGAGCCGCGGTCGCCGCAGACGGACGAGACGCTCCAGAGCATCGAGAGGTACAACCGCGACGATTGCGTCTCCAACTGGAAGTTGCGCGATTGGTTGGAAGCCCGACGCCTGGAGCTCGCCGCCGGGCTGGGGGAGCCGCTGCCGCGGCCTGGTCCCGCCGGGCCGGAGGCTGCCGAGGAGCTGTCCGCCAGGCTGGCTCACATTGCGGAGGTCGCGGAAATCCTCTCCGCCGGTGCACCTGAGGATCCGGCCGAACGAACGGCTCCGGAGCAGGCACGCTGGCTTCTCGCCCAGCTCCTGAGCTGGCACCGGCGCGAGGAGAAGTCGTTCTGGTGGCGCTACTTCTATCTGATGGAGAGCCTCACGGACGATGACCGGGTCGGCGAGCGTGAGCCGATTGGGCGGCTGGAACTGGTTGGGTTTGTGGGTGAGGTGGCCCGCTCCAGGGTCTACCGGTACACGTACCCGGAGCAGGAGCACGCCGTTCAGGAAGGGACCGATGTGCGCGATCCGGCCACGGGGAGGTCGCCCGGCTCCGTTGTGGCTGTGAACCCGGTCGCCCGGACTCTGGATCTGAAGCGCGGCCCCAAGACGGACGGCCCGCACCCAACGTCGCTTGTTCCTTTCACGAAGGTGGATGCCGGGCCGCTGAAGGAGAGCCTGCTTCGCATCGGGGAGTGGGTGGCGCAGAACGGCGTGGAGGGGCCCGGAGAGTACGCGGCGGCGCGCCGGCTCCTGCTCAGGCGCCCGCCTGCGGTTGCCGCCGGAGGGCCGCTCTGCCGCGATGGCGAAACCACGCCGGCAGCGGCCACCCGCCTGGCGCCTCAGCTGGACGGCGACTGGCTGGCCGTTCAGGGTCCGCCCGGGTCGGGCAAGACATATCTGGGGGCAGAGGTCGCGGTCGAGCTTGTGCGGCGCGGCCTCAAGGTTGGGGTCACTGCCAACAGCCACCGGGTCATCGGCCACTTGCTGGACAAGATCGCGGAGCGGGCGGGGGATCGGGGAGTGGCCGCCCTCATCGGCCAGAAGCCGGATCAGTCCGGTGATTGCACCTCGAAGGCGGCGCGGCCGTTCAAGGATCCGGGCCATCTGCTCGGGGCGTTGGCGGCCGGCGAGGTGAACGTTGCGGGCGGCACGGCGTGGGTCTGGTCGCGGCCGGAGTTCGCCGCCTCAGTGGATGTGCTGATCGTGGACGAGGCGGGGCAGCTCGCCCTTGCCAACACGATTGCCGTGGCCGCAGCGGCCCGGAGCCTCGTGCTTCTGGGCGACCCGCAGCAACTCGATCAGCCGCTGCAGGGTACTCATCCGCCCGGAGCCGAGGCATCTGCCCTGAGCCACGTACTCGGTGGCCACTCAACTGTGCCGCCGGAGTTGGGACTCTTCCAGGAGCGGACGCGGCGGCTGCATCCAGACCTCTGCCGCTTCACGTCGGAGGCCTTCTACGAGGGTCGCCTGACGTCGGAAGAGTGGCTATCGCGGCAGGAACTGACCGCATCCGGTCGCTTCACTGGCACGGGCGTGAGGTTCGCCCCCGTCGTTCACGAAGGCAACCGCAACGACTCACCAGAGGAGGCGGTTGTCGTGGCGGAGATAGTTCGTGAGTTGGTGGATGGGGGAGGGAGTTGGACGAACGCAGACGGCATCAAGAGCCGGCTGTCGTTGGACGACGTCCTCGTGGTCGCCCCATATAACGCGCAGGTCGCAGAGATAGCCCGGGCCTTGCCCGGAGTCCGGGCCGGGACGGTGGACAAGTTCCAGGGCCAGGAGGCTCCGGTCTCCATCTATTCGATGGCAACCTCTGCTCCCGAGGACGCGCCCCGGGGCATGGAGTTCCTGTACAGCCTCAGTCGCCTGAATGTGGCCACGTCCAGGGCTCGCTGCCTGGCGATTGTCGTGGCCAATCCAGCACTCATCCGCGTGCGCGCTCGCACGCCGCGCCAGATGCAGCTCGCCAATGCTCTGTGCCGGTTCTTCGAGATGGCGGGCGAGGTTTAGGGGCGGGAGGCTAGTGGCCGGTGGGTCTTGCGACGTGCGTTCGGCGTTTTGCATGCGAGGATTGCGGCAAATCGCTTGTATGGGGGATGGACACATGAGCTGGACACGTTGGGGTTTCCTGCCGATGGCGGCTCTGGCGCTGGCAGTATCGGCATGCACGCCGGCCGTGGCCACGCAATCGCCTTCCGGATCGCCCGCCACTCCGGTGGCCTCCGCGGCTTCGGCTGCGGCGACCTACGCGGCCTCGACCTCCGCGGCTTCGGCTGCGGCGACCTACGCGGACTCGGCCTCCGCGGCTTCGGCTGCACCATCGGCCCCGGTCACAGCCTCTCCCACCCTTGAGTCGGCGAGCCTTCCGTTTCATCCCGCACCTGCGACGATCCCGCAGAGGCCGCCCGCTCCGTCCAGCTTCAACGTGACGGACAAGCAGGGTTCGGTGCCGTGCCCCAGCCCAGACGCGGACAGTAACTGCCATACCAGCGACCTCGCGTGGCAATCCAGCGCCGCATCCGGAACGTGGTTCAAGATCTACGAGGCGTGGACCGGCGAGGGCGGAGCTTCATGCCAGGACGCTCAAGCCGACGAGTCGGTCGTCATCACCACCAAGGCGGACGCCAAGACCGCCCAGCTCTACGACCAGATCGCTGTCGGCGGCGAAGGGCGATGCCTGTGGATCACCGCGGTCAACAAGGCAGGGGAGTCTGACCAGGTTCCGGCCGTAGGCCAGTAGCCGCCGGCGACCCCGCAGTAGGGAGCCCGGCGTGCGGATGGGCATCCTCTGACCGGGCCCACGTCGCAGTAGCCGCCGGCGACCCCGCAGTAGGGAGCCCGGGCCGGCTCCCTATACTTCCCCGTCATGACGCCAGTCACAGGCCGTCCGCGGCACGGCGCTCTCCTGTATGCCTTTGCCGTGCTCGTGGCGTATGTTGTCGCGACCGCCCTGGCTATCAAGTTCCACGGGCTGAGCGCGGACCGGCTGATGGTCGTGGCCGATCAAGCCCTTCACGGTCGTCTCGACTCGAACACGTTTCAGGGCACGGTCGACAGCGTCGAGGTCGGCGGTCGTTACTACCTCGCCCTCGGCCCGCTGCAGCTCGCAGCCTATCTTCCGTTCGCGGCCGTACCGGAGCTCCAGCGAGTCGGTGGCTACGTCACGGGGCTTCTTTTCGGCATTCCGGCGGCCTGGTTGGCCTTGCCGCTGGCCCGCGCCTACGGCGCCAGGGGCTCGGTGGCCTATTGGATCGCCGGGTTCACGGCGTTCGGGTCGCTGCTCTTCTGGACCTCTGTCTTTGGGGTTCCGTACTACCTCGCCCACGCCGAGGCCTTCCTCGCGCTGACCCTCTTTCTGCTCGAATGGGCCGGCAGGCGGCGGCCCGGCCTGCTGGGTTTGTGCCTGGGGATCGCATTTCTGGCGCGTCCGACGATCGTCCTGGCGGCGATCCCCTTCGGGGCCATGTTGCTCTGGGCTCGTCGAGCTGAGTTGGGGGCGATGGCTCGCGACGCCCTCGCCTTCGGTCTGCCTATCGCCGGCGCCGTCGCGCTCTACGGCTGGTTCAACTGGATCCGGTTCGGATCGGTCCTGGAGTCCGGCTACTCGATCTCGGTGCTGCAGGTGCCGTGGTTGCAGGAAGCAAGAGCCCAGGGCCTCTTCTCGCCCTGGCACATCCCCGCCAACGTCTACTTCGGCCTCCTGGAGCCGCCGGACTTCACCGTTCACTTCCCCTTCATGGCGCCGAATGCCTGCGGGCTATCCATGCTGCTGGTCTCGCCAGCCCTGCTTACGGCGTGGTATGCCGGCTTTCGCGACCGGACGGCCCGCTTGCTCTGGGTGGCAGCCGCGATCGTGGCCTTGCCGGTGTTCCTCTACTACGGCGGCGGTGTCGTCCAGTACGGCTTCCGATATTCGCTGGACTTCACGCCGTTCCTGATCGCATTGATGGCGATGGGCTCGGAGCGCTGGCGGGGCCGTCGCGAGAAGGCCCTGGTGCTGGCCAGCGTCGGGTCCCTTCTCATCGGGATCTGGTGGTACGCGAACTTCTAGCGGGGCAGTCGCCCGTACAGCTCGCGATAGACGGCGGAGCGCTCGGCGTAGATTTTGGCCTGGGCCGCGTTCGGCTCCATGACGCGTGTGTCCTTCGGCAGCGGCCAGGTGGACTTGGCCGTGGATGGGGCGATGCCGGCCGCCACTGCGC
Source organism: Candidatus Limnocylindrales bacterium (assembly GCA_036385235.1). GTDB lineage: Bacteria > Chloroflexota > Limnocylindria > Limnocylindrales > CSP1-4 > Fen-1039. Next base: position 5,263 of record DASVKT010000108.1, read on the forward strand.
CGAGTAGTGCCGCGCCGCGAGCAGAGGCGTGTTCCGTGGCGCCGAGCGCGACGGGCATGTTGAGCACGTCGGCGAGGATCTGCTGCCAGAGGCGGTTGACGCCGCCGCCGGCAACCACGCCGGACTTGGGCTCGATGCCCAGGCCGCGCATGAGGTCCAGGCCCTCGGCGAGGGCATATGCCACGCCCTCAAGCACCGCTCGGGTGATCTCTGCCGGACCATGTCCAATGGACAGGCCCACCAGCGCACCGCGGGCGTTCGGGTCGAAATGTGGTGTTCGCTCGCCCCGCAGGTAGGGCAGGAAGAGCAGACCGTTGCTGCCGGCCGGAACCTTGGCGGCTGCTGCGAGCAATTCGCGGGCACCGTTCGGGTCGCCCGGCTTGAGCAGGCGGACGACCCAGTCCAACGACGCGGCCGCGGAAAGAATCGCAGCCATCACGCACCATTGATCCGGCACGACGTGGCAGAGGCCGTGGAGCCGCCCTTCCGGGTCGAAAGTAGGCTTGGCGACGGGCGCCAGAACCTGGCCGCCGGTGCCGAGGGAAATGAGTACCTGGCCGTCGGCCTCGGCCTCGCTGGCCAACCCGAGCCCAAGTGCGGCCGCAGGCGCGTCGGCGCCGCCAACCGCAACGCCGATCCCGGCCGGAAGACCCAGCGCATGGGCCGCATCTTCGCGCAGCCCGCCCGCGCAGCCCTCGGACTCAGTCAGTGGCGCCAGGCGGCCGCGATCGATCTCCAGTCGCCGGCAGATCTCGTCGGACCAACTCCTGGCCTTGAGATCGAACATGAGCGTGGCGGACGCGTCGGAGACGTCTCCGTAGACTTCGCCGGTCAGGCGAGCGCGAAGCGCGTCCTTGGGCTGGACGATCCAGAAAGTGCGGGCCATAACTTCCGGCTCGTGGCGGGCTAGCCACATGATCTTGGGCGCCGTGAAACTCACGTTGGAGCGGTTGCCCGTGATCGCAACGAGTTCTTCGCGCGGGATGCGCTTTTCGATCTCCGCCGTCTCGGCTTCGGCTCGACCGTCGGACCACATCAGGGCGGGCCGTATCGCGGCCATGTTCGAGTCGAGGAAGACGGCGCCGTGCATCTGCCCGGTCATCCCGATTGCATCGATCTTTGCACCTCGAAGCGCCGGGCGGGCCAGCAACTCGGACATCGCCAGCCGCAGCGCGTCCCACCAGCGATCCGGATTCTGCTCCGCGTATCCGGGCCGGCGCGACTCGGTGGCGTAGGAGGCCATCGTTACGCCGAGGGAAGCCCCCGCCTCGTCCAGCGCGAGTAGCTTGACCCGTGACGAACCCAGGTCGATTCCTATCGAGACGCGCACCAATTCCTCCGTCGCGGTTATGGACCCTGATTCCCTCGGCCGTTAGCTTAGCGCGAGCCGCGGCCAAGCGAGCCCAGGAGAGGGTTTCGAATGAGTTGCGACCGGGACCGGCCGGGCGCGGCCAACTGAGCCTCAGTACTCGTTAGGGCACCGGAGCCCGCAGGCCGGCAAGCAGATCCTCAGCAGCGCTGGAAGTACGTGTCACGCTCCCACGGCGTCACCTGACGGCGATAGGACTCCCACTCGAGAGACTTGGCCGAGCGGAAGAGCTCCAGCAGCTCGCTGCCGAGGGCGGCAGTGATCACATCGTCGTCCTCGAGGGCTTCGAGCGCCTCTCCCAGCGAGGCCGGCAGTGGCTTGGTTACGCTGTGCACGCTGCCACCGAAACCGTGTTCCAGCTCCTCCAGGGGTGGGCCCAACTCACAGCCTCGATCGAGGCCATCAAGCCCCGCAGCCAGCATCGCCGTGAATGCCAGATACGGGTTGCAGGATGGATCCGGCAGACGCAGTTCCAGGCGCGTCCCAAAGACCTCGCCCGGAGATGAGTCGCCCCGAACCGGTGTGGGAATGCGGATCAAAGCACCACGGCTGTGGCGACCCCAGCTTCCCGCGACGGGGGCTTCATAGCCAGGCACGAGCCGCTTGTAGGAGTTCACGACAGGGGCCACGAGGGCGCACATGCCCGGGGCGTGCTCCAGCTGGCCGGCCAGGAACGCCTTGGCGATGGCCGAGAGGCCGTATGCGTCCGAGGTGTCGTCGAAGACGCTGCGGCCGGACCGATCCACCAGAACCTGGTGCGTGTGCATGCCGGAGCCCGCGGCATCGGCCAGCGGCTTGGGCATGAAGGTGGCCTGCATGCCTCGGTCTCGGGCGAGTTCCTTGATGGTGGGCTTGAGCGTGGTGATCGTGTCCGCGGCTACGAGGGCCGGCAGCAGCGGCAGGTCCAGCTCGAACTGGCCGCTCGCCACTTCGTGGTGGCTGGACTCGATACGGATGCCGAGCGACTCGAGACCGGCGACGATCTCCAGTTCGACGCGTCGCGAGCGGCCGCGGCTTCGTTCGAAGTAGCTGCTCGGATCGTCTGCCAGAGGTCCGATCGCGTCGGCGGGGAAGAGGAAGAACTCGATCTCGGGCGCCACCAGGTAGCCCAAGCCGGCAGATTCCGCCTGATCCAGGAGGGCGCGCAGCGTGCCGCGGCCGTCGCCGGGGTACGGCTCTCCGCTGGGAGTCACTACTTCGCAGATGAGGCGGGCGCAGGGCACGCCGGACGGCTCGATCACTGCAAAGGTGGACGGGTCCGGGCGCAGGTACATGTCCGACTCGACTTCTCGAGCGAGACCCTCGATCGCCGAGCCGTCGAACCACTCGCCGTCGGCCAGGACGGATGCGATTCGGCGCGACGGGATGGCCACGGTCTTGACTGCGCCGGTCACGTCGGCAAACTGCAACTCCACTTGCTGGATGCCGGTTTCTTTGATGCAGGCCAGGATGCGTTCCACCGCGCGGCGGTCGGCCTCCGTAGAGGACTGGCGCGCGCCGCCGGCGCCTCCGGCTCCGGAAGCGTCGAACCTGGAGTCGCCGTTCTGTACTGGTCCTGTCTTGTGGGGCATTTGATCCCTCCCGCGCGGTTCTGGGGCGCCTGCGCGGCTACTAGTGGGCATGGCCGATGAGGTAAGCCAGCACCAGAAGGAAGATGCTGGCGGCAAGGAATGCGGCACTGATACCGAAGATCAGCAAGACGAGTCGAAGGTCCGAATTGGCCGGCGGCTGGATCGTCCCCTCGTCGCCGAATATGAACTGTGACAACGGCAGATCGCGCCAGTTCTGGAGATCCCGTTTGAGCGACGTGGCGTCCTCGTAGCGCTCATCCGGGTTCTTGCGAAGGCACTTGCGGATGATGCCCTCGATCGGTGGCGGAACGGCCGAGTTGATCTCGTGAATCGGGGGCACCGGGGCGCTGATGTGCTGACTCATCACGGAGAGGGCGTTGTCGCCCTCCCACGGCACTCGACCGGCCAGCATCTCGTAGAGCATCACGCCGATGGCATAGACGTCCGACCGGGCATCGCCCCGTTTGCCCTGGATCTGCTCCGGCGACATGTAGTCCGGCGTGCCCAGTGCGGTGGAGAACCAGCGCCAGGTGAGCCGTCTTGCGCCGGCCATGAAGGCCACACCGAAGTCCGTAACGACGAGCTTGCCCTCGGTGTTGACGAGCACGTTCTCCGGTTTCAGGTCCCGGTGAACGACGCCCGCCTCGTGGGCGTGCGCCATCGCCGCGGCCAGCTGTTCGCCGAAGTCCACAGCCTTGTCCACGGTGAGGCGCTTCTCGTGCGAGAGGAGCGCCCGCAGGGTCTGGCCGTCGATGTACTCCATGACCATGTAGGGCCGGCTGCGATCCGTCGTGAACTCGATGGGGCGCTGGATGCCGGGGTGATTGAGGTGCTTGGAGATCTCCAACTCGCGCCTGAAGCGGTCGAAAGTGGAAACGTCGCCCATGATCGATTCGTGGGGGCACTTGAGGACGACCCGGTGGCCATTTGTGTCCGTAGCCAGGTAGACGTCGCTGAAGGCGCCGTGGCCGATGGCCTCGACGATCGTGAACTGATCCAGCCTTGCTCCGGGTTGGAGCTCATTCGCGGTCACGAGAACAACCTCCGCCATCCTTGCGGCGCCTCGGGCCGCTGCCCGGCCTCGCGCACGCGGACGACCATGGCCGTCGCATTATCGTCGCCGCCGCGCCCGAGGGCGAGGTCTATCAGCTCCCGGCAGGCGTCTGCGGGCTCGTTAGCCAGAGATGCGGCTACCTCGCTCGAGGTGACGTTGCTCCACAGGCCATCCGAGCAGAGCAGATAGATGTCGTCTGCCTCGAGGCGTTCGCTTCGAATATCCGCCCGGACCATCAAGCTGCCGCCGACAGATCGCGTCAGGGCGTACCTGGCCGGATGCTCAATGGCTTGCTCCGGTGTGATGATGTGCATCCGGAGCAGTTCCATGACCTGGCTGTGGTCCGTGGTGAGGAGTTCCAGCTCGCCCTCGCGGCGGCGGTAGACACGGCTGTCGCCGACATG
>DASVKT010000109.1:0-3399 GCA_036385235.1 Candidatus Limnocylindrales bacterium
CACTGTGGATCCGGTGCTGCGGGACCTCGGCGGCGGTCAGTTCACTGCCTGCCACTTCGCCGAGCAGGTGTCTGCTCAGGCGGCTGCGGAAGTCGCGGCTTCGCAGTCGGTGATCGAAACGGCCGTCGCCGGCAAGTAGCAATCGGCAACGCCGATCCGCCTGGACTTAGCACGTACAACCGGTAGCGATCGGCGCCTCAAGCGCCGATCGCCCATTTCGGGCTATGGTTGTACCTCGCAATGGTGCTAAACCCGGAGGGGAGTTCGTCGCGGATCTCGGTGCGCCGGATCCTTTGATGGGCGAAGCAGTGATCAGGAAGGATGAACACGTGAAGCGTTGGGCGACCGTTCTGGCCGTTACGGCCCTGGTAGTGGCGGGCTGTGGCGGTTCTAGCGCTACGGCGCAGGACGGCCCAAAGAGCGGTGGAACCCTGACCGTCGCCCTTGACCGAGACATCCAGTACGCCGATCCATCGCTCACGAGTGACGCGGCTTCCTTCTATGTAGCCGGCCAGGTTGTCGAAGGACTGGTTGGTCTTGCGCCCGGTTCGATGAGCCAGATCGTGCCGGTTCTTGCGTCGGCGCTGCCGGACGTCAGTTCCGATGGCCTGGCATACACGTTCAAGCTCCGGTCGGGGATCAAGTTCCACGACGGAACGGACTTCAATTCCCAGGCGGTGAAGTTCAACTACGAGCGCTGGCGGAACTACACCACGGGAGATCTTCAGAACGCCGCGTTGTACTACTCGATGGTCTTCGGCGCATTCGGAGCGTCTTCCAACCTGGTCGAGATCGACACTCCGGACGCCACGACCGTCGTCTTCCACCTGCAGGTGCCCCAGGGCAACTTCTTGCTCAGCCAGACGGTCGTGGCATTTGGGATCCAGAGCCCGACCGCGATCACGGCCAACGACGGCAACGACTCGAAACTGTCCGCCAATGCCTATGCCCTCGGCAGCAAAGGCCAGGGCAAAGCGATGGTCGGCACAGGGCCATTCATGTTCAGCGAATGGAAGCCCGGGGATCACGTCACTCTCGTGAGGAACCCCAACTATTGGAATCCGGTCACAACCGCCCATCTGGACAAGCTCGTCTTCAAGCCGTTCTCAGATTCGGCCAGCAAGCTCGAGGCGCTCCAGTCTGGCACCGTGGATCTCATCGAGACCCTGGAGGTCGGGTCCGTTGGCGCCGTGAGCAAGGACTCCAACTTGATGGTTCTGGATCGAGGGGCCGGCTGCAACCAGACCGAACTTGGGATGTCCAACTTCGACACCGTCGGCGGCCAGCCCAACTTGCTCTCCAATAAGGGCGTCCGTTTCGCGATTTCGGCCGCCATCGACAAGCCGTCGTACGTCGGCGGTTTCTATTCCGGCGAGGCCATCGTCGCCGACGACTGGATGCCTGCGGGGAGTCAGTACTACAAGCGCGAGCACCTGCCCGCGTACAACCTCAGCGCGTCGCGCGGCTTCCTAGCCGGCGCCGGAGTCCCCACGAGCGGCCTGGTCGTGGATCTCTGGTACCCGACCGGCGCCCCGGTTACGCTCTTCCCGGATCCAAAGGGGATGGCTCAGGCTATGGCCGTGAACCTGCAGGCGGCCGGTTTCGTGGTCAACCTCAAGACTGAGGCCTACTCGCCCGCGTATCTCGCCGATGCTGCCGCCGGCAAGATGCAGATGTGGTTGCAGGCCGATTCGTGCCACTGGGCCGGTCCGGACGACTTCATCTACGCGCCGTTCCACTACGTTGGCGGCCTGCCTTCGCCCATGTTCAACTACAAGAACAACGCCCTGGACCAGCTCATGACCGAGGCTCGCCAGGCGGACGGCATGCGAGCTGAGACTGCCTGGGGGAAGGCTCAGGATCTACTGGCCGCCGATATGCCGACCGTCCCCCTGGTGAACGTCAAGTTGCCCGCAGCCGCCCGCAAGTACGTGATGGGTTTCGTTGGGTCCGGGGTCCATTCAGAGGGATTTGGCTCGGTCTGGCTGAACAAGTAGGGCTCAGGCGGGCGGGAATTGCCGTCGCCACCTGCGCGCTGCGCCGCGGCTAGACTTGAGCGATGCAGCCGCTTCGCATCGCTCTAGCCCAGATGGCACCGCGCCTCGGGTTTCTCGAGGCCAACCTAACCCGTCACCACGAGATCCTCGCCGCGGCCAGGTCCGGCGGCGCCGGATTGGTGGTCTTCCCCGAGCTGGGTTTGACCGGCTATCAGCTGCAGGACCTCGCGTCCGAGGTAGCGGTGCGTGCGGACGATCCACGGCTTATCGGTCTTGCGGCCGCGACGACGGGGATGTCGGCCGTGGTTTCGTTTGTGGAGGAGGCCGCCGATCATCGGCTCTTCATCAGCGCCGCGCTCCTTGAGGATGGCCGGGTCCGCTTCGTCCATCGCAAGCTCTTCCTGCCGACCTACGGCCTCTTCGATGAGCGGCGTTTCTTTGCCGCCGGCGACGCGCTGCGGACAGTCGACTCGAGGTTGGGCGTGCGGCTCGGTATTGCGGTCTGTGAGGACTTCTGGCACCTGGCCGTGCCGGAGACCCTCGCCCTGGACGGGGCCCAGATCCTGATCAACGTGTCGTCGTCGCCGGGCAGAGATCTGGCGGCGATTCACGAGGTTGGCCTGGGGACTGCCGCATCGTGGCGAACGCTGATGCGGACCTATGCCCAACTCACGACGAGTTTCGTGGTCTTCTGCAACCGCGTCGGAATGGACGAAACGATCAGCTTCTGGGGCGGGTCGGAGGTAATCGCGCCGAGCGGTGAGGCGGTCTTCACCGCACCGCTATTCGACGAGGGCCTTCATTTCGTGGACATCGAGTTGGGCGACATCCGGCGCGAGCGCGTGAGTCTGCCGTTGCTGCGCGACGAGCGGCCCGAGCTTCATCTCCGCGAACTGCGCCGGATTCTGGCCGAACGGACCGGCATGCCGATAGATCTGGCCAGCGAACGCCCGGTTTCCGATGAGGGCCGGGAGCCGTGACGGCGGAGGGTCCCGACTCGGCGGACGCAGTCGAGGTGGCGGACGCAGTCGAGGCGGCAGAGCCGCTCTTCGAGTTGCCACCCGAGTTGGCGATAGATACCGGTGTCGCGCGGCGGGTGATGGTCGGCTTCATCAGGAACCAGCTCAACCAGGCCGGCCACCACCGGGCCTTGCTGGGGCTATCCGGCGGTATCGACTCGGCGTTGGTGGCCTTCCTTGCAGCCGAGGCGATTGGGGCGAAAAACCTGTTGTGCGTCCTGATGCCGTATCGGACGTCATCTCCGGCGTCGGTCGAGCACGCCCGGCTCGTGGTGGGTCGCCTCGGTTGTGCCAGCGACATGGTGGACATCAGCCCGATCGTGGACGGCTACTTTGGGCGGGACGGCGAGTTGGGCGCGGGAGGCCAGAGTGCGCTCGATGCG
>DASVKT010000110.1:0-17870 GCA_036385235.1 Candidatus Limnocylindrales bacterium
GATACAGCGACTCGGGCGTGGTGATCAGAATGTCCGGCGGGTTCCGAACCAGGTGGCGCCGTTCGTCGGCCGGCGTATCGCCGGTCCGGACGCCCACCTCAATCTGCGGCACCGGCTCTCCCAGACGCTCCGCAGCCAGGCGAATCCCGGCCAGCGGAGCCCGGAGATTCCGCTCCACGTCATAGATCAGAGCCTTCAACGGCGATATGTAGAGGACGCGAACGGTGCCGGGTTCCGTCCGGGTCCGCGCCGGACGCGGCTCCCGGGCCAGACGATCCAGGCACCACAGAAACGCGGCGAGAGTCTTGCCGCTGCCGGTTGGGGCGTGGATCAGCGTGTGCCGCCCGGCGGCGATGCTGGCCCAACCATCAACCTGAGCCGCGGTTGGAGCAGCGAACGCCGAACGAAACCATTCGGCCACCGAAGGACCGAATGGGGCCAGAGGATCCTCGCGCCCAGAGCGCTTGTCGGTCGAAGTCACCACGAGGCCGCCAGTATATTCGCGGTGAGTGAAATAGACCATGTGTTCGAGATGGCCCGAACTGGCCCGGAACCGACGCCGGCGACCGCGGTGCTAGACTGGAATCGAAGGGGACAAGCTGATCGACTGCCCAAGGCCCGTGGCCCTCGGAAGCAGTCGCCCGCCGCCGACAGAAGGAGCCATCAAGTGACGATCCTTTCGCGCGCCGGGTTTCTCTCCGGGCCCGGTCGCCCATCGGTGCGGATCGCCGGCGCCATCCTCGTGGCCGCATACGCCGTCTCCGGCTGCTCCGGTTCCGGCTCGCCGGCAGCGTCGGCGGGCACCGCCACGGCAACCCCGAAGGCCAACTCTTCCGGGCTATCGCTCGGTTCATTCAAAACCACCGGAACGATGGCGTCGCGCTACTACCAGACCGCGACCCTGCTCAACGACGGCCGCGTCCTGATGGCCGGCGGCTGCTGCAACGGATCGACGGGCCTGGCGACGGCCGAGATCTTCGATCCCAAGACCAACAAGTTCAGCGCCACGGGGGCCATGACCACCCCTCGCTACAAGCACACTGCAACGCTGCTCGCCGACGGGCGCGTCCTGATTGCCGGCGGGTTCAGTGACACCGGACCACTCAGCTCGGCCGAACTATACGACCCTAGGACCGGCACTTTCACCGCCACCGGCTCCATGCTCAACGCTCGATACTCCTTCACCGCCACTCTCCTGCACGCGGGCACAGTCTTGATAGCCGGCGGATACGGAGGCGCCGGACCGCTCTCGTCGTTGGAGCTCTACAACGCGATCACGGGCAGCTTCAGCTCACTCGGCCCAATGATCGCGCCGCGCTACTCGCACACGGCCACGATGCTTCCCAGCGGCAAGGTCTTCATCGTCGGCGGGACGGACGACCGTTCTTCGGAGACCTTCGACCCCTCGACCAGCAGCGTCTCGCGAAGCGGATCCGCCAGCGTCTCGCGGATGAACCAATCCGCCACGCTTCTGCCCGACGGCCGGATCTTCGTCGCCGGAGGCCGAATCCTGGGCGGCGGCGGCCTCACCGTCACTGAGATCTACGACCCCAAGAGCAACACCTTCAGCCTGGGTCATCCCCTGACCGTCCACCGCGACGGCCAGAGCGGCACCCTTCTCCAGGATGGTCTCGTCCTGATTGCCGGCGGCGGGGCGGATCCGTCGTCGACGGAGTTGTACGACCCCAACACCGCCACATATCGCCCCTGCGCGTCGATGCTCATAAGCCGCACAACCCATACCGCAACGTTGCTCCAGGACGGCCGGGTTCTAATTGCCGGTGGCGCGGGAGACTACGGATCAATTTCGCCGGCCGAGCTATACACGCCCTAGCCCGAGCGCTTCCGCGGCGAGCTTCCGGGCGTACAAGAGAAGACGGCGAGCCGTGGGGCCCGCCGTCTTCGTGTGCAGGGAGGTATATGGGACGAGGCCTCTCCCCGCGCTGAGGTTTCTGAAATTCCCTACCCGAGGGCGTACTTGACCACCGGGATCTTCTGCATGACCGGGACCTTGGCGACAACCGCGTCGAGGGCGTAGGCGCCGGCGCCCACGATGGCGATAGTCAGGGCCATGAGGCCGTACATGAACTGCTCGTTGAACGGGCCGTTTGCAAAGCTCCAGTTCGCCACGAAGAGCGAGAGCATGAGAATGGTTCCCATGAGGCCGGCGAAGCGTGTAGCCAGACCGAGGATCAGCGCGATGCCGATGGAGATCTCGCCGAATACGACAAGGGTGTCGAGAACAGTCATGAGAGACGGGTTGCCAGCGACAGAAACCCAGAACCCATGAGTCGGATTGATGACCGCCTTGGGGTCGCTATTCAGCCACGCACCGTTCGTGGCACCCAGCAGGAAGCCCTTGGCGGTGAACGCCTTGGCGGCAAAGAACTTGTCGAAGCCGGCGAAGGCGAAGCCAAGACCCAGGCCTGCCCGGAGAAGGAAGATCCCACGATCCTTGCTGTCCACTGCTACTCCCTGCACCTTTCGCTTAGGGTCTGCGGTTCCGGGTGTTCCCGAATGCCGGGCCCATGAAGTCGATCAATGGAATGTAGAGCGGATTACTGTTTGAGCAGTGTGCCGTTGGTCCCGAACGGCACGGGCCGTCCGGACTCTTGAACACCATTTCAGTACGTGTTTGTTGTTTGAGACAAGTTGAGGCGTGGCCAGCGAATATGTAGTGGGCCCCTCTTCGTTTTTGTGCGGGCCGGCTGCGGACCGCAAGCAGAGGGAGCCTCAGGGGGCGGCGCAAGACCGGCGAGGAAGCCTATCCAGCCAGGCTTGCCCCGGGTTGAGGTGGACTCAGTCCGGAGCCCGCCGTCATGCTCACGACCGGCGCGAGGAGCCTAGGAGCGCTCCCCGACGGCGGGCACTCGCAGCCGGCCACGCAGGATGGCGATCCCAACGGCTACCTGAGCCACAACGACGACTCCGCCGTTCATCAGCAACGCAACCGGCGTTCCCCACAGACCGCCGAAGCCGCCCGTAAGCCCATTGCCGATCGGCGTGGAGCCGGCGAAGACGGTGGTGTAGACACTCATCACGCGGCCGCGCAGCGGACCCGGGACCGTGATCTGGACCAGCGAGTTGGCGCTGGCGGCAGTGGCGATTGCGCCGGCCCCGCAGAAGAAGACGGCCACGAGGGCCACAGGGAAGAGGGTCGTGTTTGCCAGCACGAGCTCGGCCAGGCCGAGCACCAGCCCACCACCGACCAGCACCCGCAGGCGCGGCCGGGCCAGCGTGGCAACGGAGAGAGCGGCGATGAGAGCGCCCGCCCCCATAGCGGCGTAGAGCAGCCCAAAACCGTTCGAACCAACATTCAGCACCCGGGCGGCCATGACCGGCAGGACCACGTTGAAGTTCATCCCAAACGTCGAGACGAAACCGATCACCGCGATCGCCAGCAAGACGAGCGGCGTTCGCCACACGTACCTCAAGCCTTCGCCCAGGTTCGCGCCGACGGCACCCAGAGTCCTGGGCACCGCCAGCCTCACGGCGGGCATGAGCTCTCGGTCTCGCATGAGCAGCAAGCCCACGACCACCGCTCCGTAGCTCAAGCCGTTCAGGATGAAGCAAAGGGCGGTTCCCAGGATGCCGATCAGGACGCCGGCGATGGCCGGGCCCACGATGCGAGCGCCGTTGAACACGGCCGAGTTGAGCGCCACCGCATTGGCGATGTCATCCCGCCCCACCATCTCCACAACGAAGGACTGGCGAGTCGGCATGTCTACCGCGTTGACCAGGCCCAGGAGGAACGCCAGCACGAAGATGTGCCAGACCGCCACGACGTGGAAGAAATCCAGGCCACCGAGCGTGAGGGCCAGAACGCCGGCGACAGTCTGCGTCCCAACGATGGTCATCCGCTTGGGCCAGATGTCCGCGATGATCCCGCCGAACAGGCCCAGCACGAGCACCGGCAGGAACTGGACCGCGCCCAACAGGCCGATATAGATGACGGCTTTGTCCCAGCCCACGAGCGTTCCCAGCAGCCAGCCCTGAGCAAGGCTCTGCATCCACGTCCCGGTAACCGAGATCAACTGCCCAAAAAAGAAGAAGCGGAAGTTGCGATGCTTCAGGGCTCGCCCGGTCGCACGAAGCCGCAACCTGCCGCCGACGATCACTTGACGCTGCTCGGCAAGCCGACGTCAGAAGCCACCACGGCCTCGAACGAACGGTGCTCGCCTCGCATCAGGGACACGACGGCTCCCAGAACGCTGGCCACGACCCCTGCCAGGAAGGCCATATGCAGCGCGTTGATGAACGGCGTCATGCTGATTCCGCCGCCGCCGATCTGAGTACCGGAGAAGACGGACACGAGCACCTTGGGATCCATGGACGCCGAGACCAGGCCGATCGCCAGAGCGATCGAGATCACGAAGCCGGACTGCATCAGCATCATGCGCGTGCCCGCCCCAACGCCCCGCTTGTTCGGCGGCACGACGCCCATGACGGCGCTCGTGTTGGGCGAATTGAAGATGCCCGAGCCCGCACCCACGATGAGCTGCCACAGAGCCAGCTGCCAGTAGGGCGTGGCCACGTCAATCGTCATGAGCCCAGCCAGGCCCAGGGCCGTAATCACCATTCCGCCGGTGGCAAGGGCCCGCGACCCGTACTTGTCGGCCAGCACGCCGCTGATCGGCGAAAGAACAACCAGGCCGATCGCCAGCGGCGCGAGCATGATCCCGGCCGTGACCGGATCCTCGCCACGTGCTCCCTGGAGGTAGAACACAAGCAGGAACAGGACGCCGTTGCGGGCGATGGCATTGAGGAAGCCGGTCAGGTTGCCCATCGAGTAAAGGCGATCGCGGAAGAGCGAGAGGTCCAGCAGCGGGGCGTGGTGATGCCACTCAACCCACAGGAAGACGGGCGTGGCGATGAGGAATCCCAGGAACCCGCCGATGACCCACCAGGTCGTCCAGCCGTAGATGCCGCCGAATGCCAGCGAAATCATCACGCCCATGAGGCCGATGAAATAGAGCACCGAGCCGAGCCAGTCGATCTCCACCTTGCGGTCGTGGGCGACCTGCTCGACCAGGATCAGGGCGGCCGCAGCAGCCCCAACGAGTCCGATCGGCACGTTGAACCAGAAGACCGTCCGCCAGCCGAAACCGGTCAGGATCCCGCCCAGGATGGGGCCCATGATCGCCCCGGCACCGATGACCATGGCATTGATGCCCAGGGCTCGCCCCAGCTCGGTGCGCGGGAAGGCGTCCGTGACCAGCGCTGTTGCGTTTGCCATCAGTAGCGCTCCACCGACGCCCTGGACGAGGCGCCAGGCGATCAGCTGCGTAGCGTTGGGGGCGATGGCGCACAGGATGGAGGCCAGGGTGAAGATCACAAAGCCAAGCGTGTACGAACGCGCCCGGCCCACCATGTCGGCCACGCGCCCCGCGTTCAGCACGAGAACGGTCGCCACGAGCGTGTACCCGACGACGATCCAGAGCAGGCTGAAGATGTCCGTGTGCAGGTCGCGCAGGATGTCCGGCAGGGCGATGATCAGAGTCCCGCCCGTGAGCGACGCCATGAGCGCGCCGATGCTGGTCACAAACAGGACCCACCAGCGATAGCTCGGGGCGGTGGGGTCAATACGGTCGCGAGTAAGTCTCAGCACGGCTCTGTCGATCCAATCTCTTCTATCTTCGCCATGGTCCGGGCGCGGCGGCCCCGAGCGTCATCGACCATCGCCTGCAGCCGGCCGATCTTCCGCTCGAGGGTTTCTATCTGGCGTTCCAGCCGGGCGGCGCGCTCGCAAAGGAGCCGCTTGCGCTCAGCCGCATCCGTGGTGGCATGGAAGGCGGCGTGGCCACGCTCACGCGCTTCCTCGTCTTCCAGCAGCTGAGCCACTTCCGCCAGCGAGAATCCGGCGTCGTCGCGAAGCCCTTTGATGAAACGGAGCCGCTCCAGGTCCGACTCATCGAAGAGGCGATAGTCGCCCTCAGAACGAGCTGCGGGCTGGAGGAGACCCAGCTCTTCGTAATACCGAACGGATCGGGGCGTCAGTCCAACTTCCGCCGCGGCTTCCTGAATTCGGAGCAAGCGGCCCAGCCCCGACGCCGGTTCTTTCACTGCAACCATTGCCTCATGCTAGCGCAACCTTCCCGTACACGTGAAAGTTGCTCTTCGGCGGACGGCAGGCGGGAATGCTCGCGAATCGTCTGGCAACTGAGTTACCGTCGGACCGTGCCCGAAAGCCGCGCCAGGGTCTACTCCTCGGAATACGAGCGCGCCCTCGCGAAGAACAAGCGCTACGCGTCCGACTTCGATCGATCGAAGTTGGGGATGCCCCCGGGTAGGAAGCTTGCCGTTGTGGCCTGCATGGACGCCCGGCTCACCGTTGAGGACGTCCTCGGGCTCCGATCCAGCGACGCGCACATCATTCGCAACGCCGGCGGTCTCGCGACCGACGACGCGATCCGCTCCCTGGTCATTAGTCAGACGCTTCTCGGCACCGAGGAAGTCATCGTCATCGAGCACACCGACTGCGGCATGCTCATCTTCCAGGACGACGCCGTTCGCCAGGAACTGGCGGCTCGAACCGGGAAGAACGTGGACCTGCCTCTTCGGCCGTTCAACGATCTTCAGGCCAACCTGCGGGTTCAGCTGGCCGAGCTTCGGGCTCATCCGTGGATCAAGGACGTCCCGATCCACGGGTTGATCTATCAAGTCGAGACGGGACGCCTTCTTCCGGTTGAATAGACGGCCGGAAGGCGCTTCCCAGTGCGGTCGATAAGTAATCGCGGACCCGAGCGGGGCGGCCGAAAGCCGGCCGCCCCACACCGCTGTGCCACACTAGCTGTCACGGGCCCGGCCATACTTAGGGCATGGAAACCGCCCGGCTGGTCCCGCTCCCATCCTCTGGCCGCCACTCCGCCATCCGCGTCGAGGCGGACCGGCTGGTCATCGAGCACCTCGTGCTGGACGATCCGGCCCTGGCCGCATTCGTGGCGGAAACCCCGGACGATGATCGCGCCATCCTCGTGGAGCGCGCCCTCCGGGTAGGGCTCACGGCCATCCAGAGCGTCGGCGTCACCATGAACGTAGATGCGGTCCGCTCGGAGTTCCAGGGGTTGCTGCGTCAGACGGAGGCCGCCAACGAGCGCGCGGCCACGGCCCTGGACACGATGCTCCGCCAGAACTTCGCCGACGGCGAGGGGCGGCTGCCACGGACACTGGAGAAATTCCTGGGCAACAAAGGCCAGCTGCAGAGCTTCGTGGACGATCTCTTCGACGAAGCCAAGCGGGACAGCGCCATTGGCCGCATGAAGGTCCTGCTGGGCAGCTACTTCGATGGCGATGCGTCTCGGCTGGCTCAGTTGCTGGATCCCACACGGCTCGGCTCCCCGCTCCACCAGTTCCGTTCGGAGATGGCGGAGGGGTTCAAGGTCATCGGCGAGAAGCTGGCGGCGCTGGAAGCGGCCGGTGCAGCGCGAGCTTCGGAGCGGGCGAAGGGCTCGGCCAAGGGCGGAGATTTCGAGCAAGCCGTTGAGGCGATGCTCGGCGAGCTGGCCCGCGGCTCGGGAGACCTCCTGGAGCGGACCGGCACGGAAACCGGCGCCATGATGAGTTCCAAGAAGGGCGACTTCGTCCTCACCCTCAACGCGGATGTGACGGCCGGCTGTGAGCTGCGCGTCGTCATCGAGTGCAAGGACCGCTACGTCTCCGGCCGGGCCATGCGTGACGAGTTGCGCGAAGCCAAATCGAACCGCGATGCGGCCGTGGCCTTGGTCGTCTTCACTGCCGCCCACGCCCCGGCCGGCATCGCCCCGTTCGACATCCGCGCCGGCGATGTCTACTGCGTTCAGGACCCGCTAGCCCCGGACCAGGCCACTCTCGAGGCCGCCGTCCGCCTGGCCCGGCTACTCGCCCTCCAGACCCTCAAGGACCACGACGTGGAAGTGGACGCGGCGGCAGTCGCCGAAGCCCTCAAGGGCATCCGTGAGCAGCTGGAGACGCTCCGCGCGTTGAAGGTATCCCTCACCGCCATCGGCAGCAGCGCCAAAGAGGTCTACGCGGGCCTGGACAAACTCCGCGACGGCATCCTGGCGCGGATCGTCGAGGCGGAGACGGAGCTGCGAAGGCGATAACGTAGACCTCCGAGTACGTTAACGGTCTCGAGGTCTGCTGCAAGGCAACGGTGAGTTTCGTCAGAAATCAGGCCAACAACCTCGGCCCAAGCGGAGGACGACGCCCGTGCTCGGAGAAAGCCTGGTCATTTTCGATCTCGACAACACTCTAGCCGACCGAGATACGTTCTTCGGCGAGTGGGCTGAGTGGTTCATCCGCACTCGACAACTGGATCCCAAGATCGCGATTCGAATTCTCCGTCTTGCTGATCGGGATGGTGTCGCGTCGCGACCCGCGTTCTTCGCGGAGATCAGCCCGAGGCTTGGGCTTGCAGAACCTATCGATGATCTGGTCGACGAATACTGGCAGGCCAAATGGGGCGCTATCGCTGCGACGAGGCGACGATTGCCGGCCTCACAAACCTCCGGAACGTCGGCTACAAGCTGGGCATAGCTACAAACGGTGGCGCGACCCAGATCGACAAGATCAGGGCTTGCGGACTTGATCGGCTCGTGGATGGATTCGCTGTGTCCCGGATGGTCGGGCATGCGAAACCCGACTCTCGCCTCTTCGAGGCTTTGGCCGAGAAATGCGGCACATCGCTGGAACACGCTTGGGTCGTGGGAGATCGACCCGACGCCGATATCGCAGGAGCTGTTGCCATCGGTGCGCGAAGCGTCTGGCTTCGCCGGGGGAGGTCCTGGCCGTTCACCGAATACAGCCCTACGCTTGCTTCGGACAATGTCCCTGACGCCATTCGCCTCATCATCTCGTTGGACATCTCCCAGACGGCGCAGCCCTAAGAGGCTCCGCCTTCTCGGCACCATCCTCACCTTGATAGTCGCGGGCGGGCAGCCCAAGCTGACAGACAGGGTGACGTCCGCATCGGCCGCGGCTCGCCTTCGGGCTACCCTGGCGATCGATGGGGCGGCAGAGCCGGCCGAAGCAGGCGCCGTCGTCGCAGCCGAACCACCGGCGGATGGAGCCGCAGCCGAGCAGGCGCCCAAGCCGAACGCCGCCGCAAGAAGCAGCGAGCCGGCGAGAGGTCGGACGCGGGTCATTCGTTGTGTCTCCGAGGTGATGTCGGCGCTTTGTGCGCCCTTCGGAAACCAAGACGAGACCGATAAACCTCTTGTTCAGCGGCCCGCGTCAGCTACCGCGCACGTACTGCCACTCCGCTAACCTATCGCCATGTCCGGACATCCCTGGCCGCTATTCGATCTGCGAATTCGCACACCTCGGCTCGAGATGCGCCTGCCGACCGACGACGATCTCCTCCAGCTCGCGGCCGCCGCCCGATCCGGGATCACCGATCCGGACCAGACTGTGTTCCTGGTTCCGTGGCACCAACTCCCCTCCCCCGCCATGGAGCGCCAGTTCCTGCTGCACTGGTGGCAGGCGCGCGGCGCGTGGAGCCCCAAGCATTGGGGGCTTGGCTTGGCCGTGATCATCGACGGTCGTGCGGTCGGCATGCAGGACATCATGGCCAAGGACTTCGCCATCACGCGCACCGTGAGTTCCGCCAGCTGGCTGGCCCGGGAGTTCCACGGCCACGGCTACGGCACCGAGATGCGCGGCGGGATGCTGGCCCTCGCCTTCGACGGCCTGGGCGCAGAAGTCGCCGAGTCCGGCTACTTCGTGGGCAACGGCCCGTCGGAGCGTGTCTCGGAGAAGCTCGGCTACGTCCCCAACGGCGAGGAGGTTTTCGCCGTGGAGGGCAAGCGCATGGTGGAACGCAAGCTCAGCATGACCCGAGATCAGTGGAGGCGCGACGTAGTCCCAACCACCATCGAAGGCCTGGAGCCGTGCCTGAAACTCTTCGGGATTGGCGAGCTGGGCCCGGAGGAATGGGCCACGTTCTAGCGGGAAGTTGAGGTCACATGACTGAACCGCGCACGATTGCCGGCCAGGCCGCCCTCTCGGCGATGCGGCCGTGGATGAAGCGGGCGCTCGGCCCAACCATCGTGGCCATCGAGAACGAGGCCGCGGCGCCGTACCTGGCGGCCCTGCGCGAGGCGGACGGAGTGCTGGCGAAGCTGATTACGGCGGGCGGCTCGGCCGCAGGCGCCACCCAGGATCTGGTGAAGCGGGCCGAAGCGGCACACAAGCTCGCGGCGCCGCTCCTAGCCGAGAACCAGGCCGGGGAAGTCCGGCGCGGGGCCCGGCCATAGCAGCGCTATCTGGTCAGACTCCCCTGGCGTGAAAGTTAGGCTCGAATGCACGGCCTGAAAGGGCACGGCGAGGCCCGCCCCACCCATAGCTGAGCGTGGCCAAGCTCGTTCAAGGCCGCGATGCCACCCATTTCCCGGGTTCTTCCCAGCCTAACTACCACTGCAGGAAAGTTGGGCAAGATGCTGGACCCAGGCGGCCGGACGCCGGGGCGGGCAGGGCACCAGGGGCGCGGGGCAAAGGCGCGGGGCAATGGCGCAGGGCAAGGGCGCAGGGCAAGGGCGCAGGGCAATGGCGCAGGGCGGTGGCGCGGGGCGGTGGCGCGGGGCGGTGGCGCAGGGCAATGGCGCAGGGCAATGGCGCAGGGCGGTGGCGCAGGGCGGTGGCGCAGGGCAATGGCCCGGCAACAAAAGAGCCCGGCCGAAGCCGGGCTCTCTACTCAGTTGGAGCAATGCCGGCTATCGATCGCCGGCGCGGCGCCCCACCAGCCACCAGGCGAACGGGAAGATCCCGGCGGCGATGGCGAGCTTGATCGCGTCGCCGACGACGAACGGCGTGAAGCCCCAGGCGACGGCCTGGTTCACTGACACGCCCTTGGACACGGCCAGCCACGGAACGCCAATAGCGTAGATAACGACCTCACCGAGGATCATCGCCCCGACGGCACCACCGATGTGGCGGTCCCAGCCCATCTCGGCCAGCCAGCCGACGAGGGCGGCGGCGAACAGGAAGCTAATGAGATAGCCGCCGACCGGCGCGAAGTGGACACCGCTCCCGCCGAAAGCGACGATCGTGCCCAAACCATGGGCCTGGCTCGCGTAGACCGGCAGGAACAGCCCGAGGATCAAATACATCGCCACGGACATCAAGCCACGGCGCAAACCGAGAGCGCCGCCCACGACCAGAACGGACAGGGTCTGGCCGGTGATCGGGATCGGGTTGCCGGGGATGATAAAGGCGATATTGGCCGTCAGGGCGATGAACACGGCACCGACGCAAATCAGGGCGATGTGGCGGAGCCGAGCGCTCATGCGCTCACCGACGCGGATCGGAACGAGGAAATCGCCGATCGTGATGCCGCGCTCGGCGGCAGGCAGGCGGTTCATGTGTCGAGTCGCAATCATTCTTCGGTAGTCCTCACTGAGGCGTTGCCGGGGCGCGGGCACGGCCATAACCCTTCTCCAAGTCTGGCAAGCCGGAGTGTAGCAAAGACGGCGTCACCGGCGAGCCGAAGCGCATGGACCGCGCTCTCGGTGAGATTACTCGTGTTGCAGAGCTCGAACGATCGAGAGATGACTCGCCAAGCCCGCGGGATAGATCGCGGCGATGATGCTGATCAGAATCCCAAAGCAGAACGCCAACGCGATCGACACCCAGGGCGGATCGAAGGCGAAGGCAAATCCACCACTGGACCAGCCGACGAGCAGGATGCCCACGAGCAGTCCCACCGCCGCCCCGATGGCCGAGCCGACGATGCCGAGAATGCCCGCCTCGATGACCACCATGCCCCAAACCTGGCCGCTGGTCATGCCCGTTGCCCGCAGCACGCCGATCTCCCTGACGCGCTCCAGGACACTCATTGAGAAGGTATTGACCATGCCGAGCCCGGCCACCACTACTGCAATCAAGGCCAGTGCGTCGAGCAACCGGAATATGCGGTCCAGCGCATCGCCCACGGTTCCGGAGACACGGTCGAGCTGATTGGGCTCCAGCGCATATGAAAGCGCGTCTGCATCGACGGCGGGCCTGGCGCTTGCCTCCATGCCGGACTGGTACCGTACGGCAAAGAAGTCTGCCCCCGTCACCCCGAACTTGGGCGCGTCCGCCCAGCCCATGAGCATCGCTTCCTGGGACTGAGCCGGGATGGAGCGCTGGACGATACCGACGCACCGAAGTTTGGTTACGGTGGAGCCCGTGGCGAACTCCAGCATGTCGTTGAGGTGGATGCCTGCCGGACCGGCCACCGACTCAGGGACGATCACCGATCCCGTAGTGCCGAGAGCGGCAAGCGCAGCCGTTCGGTCGCCGGCGACAAAGGTGAGCCGCCCGTCGGCGAGATAGTCCGCCCCAACGATTGCCGCGGCCTCCTGGCGAACTATCGAAACGTTGGGTCGGCCGTCTTCCTGCGTCGTCTGCAGATAGCCGACGCCAAACAGCCCGATCGGCGAGACGGACTTCACGCCCGGCTTGGACGCCAGTTCGGCCTGGATCGGGTCCGAGGTGAGAACGGGCCGAATCGAAGTCAGCAGCTCGCTGCCGGGGAGCGTCTCCGTGAGCCAGCTCGCGCCGATCTTGCGGACATCCTGCGCAGCCGTGCCCAGAGCCACGATCATGGCCACGCCGACCACCAGCGCGCCGGCAGTCAGCGCGGTCCGGCTCTTGTCGCGGGTCAGGGCGCTGCGGGCCAGCCGCTCCTCGTTGCGGAAGATGCGGAACGGAATGCCGCCGATGCGAACGAGGGGCCCGAGCAAGCGCGGAACGAGGAGGACAGTGACAAGCAGCAGGCCATAGACGACGAGCGGCCCCCAGGTCCCCGATCCACCGGCGCTACTGAGCAAGCCGCCGCCGGCGCTGCCGTCTCTACCGTTCGGCCACAAGGCCAGGGCGCCGACCGCAAGAACTGCAAATACCACGACAAGCCAGCGCAATCGCGCCGCGCCGGCAGCCGCTCCCGGAGGACCGCGACGCAGAGCCTCGACCGGCGGAATGCGGCCCGCTCGCCAGGCCGGCTCGAGAGCAGCCGCCAGGGTGAGCAATATGCCGACGAAGAGGGTCATCGCTATCGAGGCTACAGAGAAGGCCGGCGCGGCAAACGCAACAGGCCCGGACGACCTAACAGACGAGAGCGCCAGCGACGCCAGTCCGATTCCTCCGGCCACGCCGATGACGGACCCGGCCACCCCCAGAGCGAGCGCCTGAAGAAGAATCAGACCCATAACCTGCGAGCGAGTCGTCCCGGCCGCGCGCAACAGACCCACCTCGCGGGTCAGCTCGGCGACAGTCATCGAGAGAGTGTTGAAGATCAGGAATGCGCCGGCGAAGAGCACCACGGCGGCGACCAGCAGCAGGGCGCCGCGGAAATCGGCCATCTCCGAGCGGAGAGTGTCGGCCAGATCCGCCGCCTTGGCCAGCAGATACGGCTGGGTCTTGAGGCCCTGTTCAAGCTGGCCGACGAGCTCATCCACGGACGTACCACGAGCTGCGCCCAGATCCACTCGGGTAACGCCGTCCACGCCGAACAGCGACTGGGCAGCGGGCAAGGTGATGATGACCAGGCGTCCATCAGCCTCCGGCAGAGTCCCGTTGCCGACGACAATGCCGACGACTGTGTAGGCCTGCGGGCCAACCTCGCGCGTACCGCTCAACGACACAGAGTCGCCGACGAAGAGCCCCTCCTGATCGGCGAGGGCCTGGGTGATCAGGGCCGATTTGGCGTCCGCGTCGGCCAGCAGATGGCCTCTGGTCAGCGGCATGTCGTGAAGCTTCGGCTCCAGGACCGGGTCGATGCCCAGTACGGTTACCGGCGCCGGCAGCTTGGCCGTGGCGGTCTGGGTGAGGCTGGCAGCCAGATAGGTCTTGCGCTCCAGCGCAGGCGCCCCAACCGAAACGCCGGCGATCTGCGAAATTGCCTGCAGGGTGGCCTTCGTCAGACCGCCTTCCTCCAGCGCGCTGACGCGCAGATCCGCTCGACCCATTTCGTCCGCGGCGGCTTTGTCCACTGCCGCGTCCACGGTTGCTCCGGCAGACAGGGACGCGAACAAGACGGCGACACCCAAGGCGATGCCGGCAGTTGTCAGGAAGGTGCGCAGCTTGCGCGCGCCGAGGCTTCGCCAGGCCAGTGACCGGAGGCGCCGCACGAGCTAGAGGCCCAGTTGAGCGAGTCGGGCGATCAGCGGTCCGGCGTCGCGGTCGGTGCGGCGCCCCAGCTCGATCTCGTCCCGGATGCGCCCGTCACCGACGACCAGCACGCGGTCCGCGTGAGCGGCGGCGCGGGCATCGTGGGTCACCAGAACGATCGTCTGGCCCATCTCATCGCAGGAACGCCACAACTCGTCCAGGATCTCGCCGCCGGTGGCGTAGTCGAGGTTACCGGTAGGTTCGTCGGCCAGCAGGATCGCCGGGCGCCCGACGAGGGCACGCGCCAGGGCCACTCGCTGCTGCTCGCCGGCGGAGAGCTGGTCCGGCCGGTTCTTTTCGCGGCCCTTGAGGTCCACCAGCTCCAGAACAGCGGTGATCCGGGCCGCCGCCTCGCCTCGCCGCGGGTCTACCCCGGCGATGGTGAACGGCAGGGCCACGTTCTCGTAGACATCGAGCAACGGGATGAGATTGAAGAACTGGAAGACGAAACCGGTCTTCTCACGCCGCAGGCGTGTGGCCTGGGCGTCACTCAGGTGACTGATGACCTCGCCGTCGAGGACCACTTCGCCGCCCGTAGGGCGATCCAGCCCGCCGAGCAGCTGGAGCAGAGTGCTCTTCCCGGAGCCGGAGGGACCCATCAGGGCCACGAACTCTCCCCGCCTTACGCGCAGGGAAACCCCGCGCAACGCGTCCACGTCGCGGTTGCCGAGGCGGTACCGCTTGGTGAGGTTGCGGGCCTCGAGGATCAGGCCGTTGCCGACGGGGCGGCCCGGGACAGGCCCGGTCGGCCGGTTCGGGTAGGACGGTGAGGGCGACTGCTGCATTGCCACAAAGGCAGTGTAGTCAATCGGCGGCCCGATGGGAGGCTCCGTGCCACATCTCGAGGCAGGGTACGCACCGAAACTACGAACCGAAGAGGCCGCCGAATAGGGCGTTGAAGAACGACTCGATGAGCCCCTGGGAGGCAGTCTGCTGGTGCACGCGCAGCGTTGGGGTCTGGCCCCTTAGCGGATCGGAGCCGTCGTCGGTTGGGCTGGGCGTGCTCGAAGCCTCGGCGCTCGGGGCCGAGCCGCTCGCTCCCGGTGCACTCGATGACGACTGCGAGGGGCTCGCGGACGCCGAGGCCGTGCCGCTCGCCGAGGCCGTGCCGCTCGCCGATGGGGTCGCGCTCGGCTTCGTCGCGATCGGCGAACCGGTCGGAAGAGGCTCGGCCGTCACTTGCGGCCAACCTGTTCCTTGGGCCTTGGGAGAGGGAGTCGGCGTCGAAGTGGGCGCCGGGGTGGGCTCGGGGGCTACGGGCGTCAGAGTTGCTACTGGCGCCGCGGGCGTCAGGATGGGCTCGGGGGCTACGGGCGCCGGAGTTGCTACGGGCATCGGGGTCGGGGTCGGCACGGGGGCCACGGGCATCGGGGTGGGCCTAGGGGTCACGGGCATCGGGGTCGGCACGGGCGCCACGGGCGTCGGAGTTGCTACGGGCGCCGGGGTCGGCACTGAGATACCGCATGGAATGGAGAAGAGCGCCGCGTACAGCTTGCGGCCGTCCGCCGCCTGATACGCCCCAATGCCCAGATGCGCCCAGGTACCCAGGATGATGGCCCGGTGCGGCGCCGAGTTCATGAAGAGCGTTTCGATCCGGTTGGTGGCCACGCTCGCGTCGTACGTACTCTTGCCAATGTTCTCGCCAGCAAACTTGTAGCAGTAGCCATCCCGATCCATATAGTTGAAGACCATCAGGTTGTCGGGCGGAATCGCGTGCGAGAAGTAGTTTCGGTCGCCCATGTCCTTCGCTCGCCATTCGGCTTCCTTGTGCAGGTAGCTGTCGTTGACGAGGGCGTTGAGCCCGGCCGAAGCGCGATCCTGGTTGGTCAACGAAAAGAGCAGCTGCTCATCGCCGGGGCTGAAGGCGCTGGCGTCCCAGGCCATGGCCGTGCCCGCGCTCGAACCAAGTGCCATGAGGGCGAGCGCGAGGGCAATTAACGTGTTCCGCAGAGTGCTCAGCGAAATACGCGGCGAGGAAGCAGTGAGAGTGGTGAGGCCCAGCATTTTCGTCAATCTTCCCAACTAGACTTTGATGCTTGAACCTTAGGCCCGTGTTGGCCGGTGCGGTCCCGCCCTCTGGTCCCGCGAGCAACGGCAAGTGGTACCAACCCGTCATGCGTATTGCTTAGGGTCTGCCGGCGTACCGAGGCAGAGGCGGCCCCGTTCCGTGCCACGTGGCGTGGCAGAGGCCCACCGAAACTACGAGCCGAAGATTCCGCCGAAAAGCGCGTTGAAGAACGACTCGATCGGACCCTGCGAAACCGTCTGCTCACGCACCCGCATAGTGGTGGCATGGCCGGTTCCCGGCGCCGACCCGCCATCGGTGGGGCTTGGTTCGCTCGATGCCGCGCCGCTCGGCTCCGGCCCGCTGGGCCGTACCGCGCCCGCCGATGCGGACGGGCTCGCGCCGGGCTGAGTCGCCACCGGGGAGCCGGTCGGTAGAGGCTGGGCCGTCAATTCGGGCTGGGCCGTCAATTCGGGCTGGGCCGTCGCTTGAGCGCGAGGCGCCGGAGTGGGCATCGGCGTCGCAACCGGTTTGGGCGTGACTACGGGCGTCGGCGTCGCTACCGGTGTCGGGGTCGGCACGGAGACTCCACAGGGAATTGAGAAGAGCACCACGTAGAGCTTTCGACCATCCGCGGCCTTGTACGCCCCCACGCCCAGATGCGCCCACCTTCCAAGAATATTGTCCCGGTGGCTTTGAGACCTCATGAAGACGCCTTCGATCCGGTTGGTGGCCACTCCGTCGTCGAAGGTGCTCAGGCCGATGTTCTCGCCGGATTGCTCGAAGCAGTAGCCGTCCTGGCGCTCGTAGTCGAAGACCATAAGATTGTCGGGCGGAATCGCGTGCAAGAAGTAGTTGCGGTCGCCCATGTCCTTGGCTCGCCATTCGGCTTCCTTGTGCAGGTAGCTGTCGTTGACGAGGGCGTTGAGTCCGGCCGACGCGCGATCCTGGTTGGTCAGCGCAAAGAGCAGCTGCTCGTCGCCGGGGCTGAAGGCACCCGCGTCCCAGGCCATCGCGGTGCCCGCGCTCGAACCGAGTGCCATGAGGGCGAGCGCGAGGGCAATGCAGATATTTCGCAGAGTGCTCAGCGAAATACGGGGCGAGTAGGAGGTGAGTGTGCCCAGCATCTTCGGCTATCCATCCCCTGCAAGCCTTGATACTGGCACCGCTCTCGGCCGGCGTAGTCCCACCCGCTGGTCCCCCCGAGCAACGCCAAGTGGTACCAGCCCTGTGGTACCAGCCCTCGACGCGCACTCGTTGCGAGTCCCCGTGTGAAGGGCGGTCTATTCATTACTTAGCCATGCCCAGGCGGGGAGCGAATCAGCCGAGCCATGCCCGGCCGCACCAGGCCCGACAGATGGCTCCCCTACTCCAAATAGCCCACAGCCGTTATACTCCCGGTCGCCCCATTTCTGGCGCGTCCGCAAGGCACGCTGCGCCTCCGGGGCCCGCGATGGTGGCCTTAGCTCAACAGGCAGAGCAGCGGATTGTGGATCCGCTTGTAGTAGGCCCGATGCCTCCCCGAATGATCCCTCCTCCCTCGTGAAACGCCTCTTGAGATGGCGCTCGCACACTCCCGACCGGGACGATCTCACCGCCTGAAACCGCCTCTTGTCGCCGGTTAGGGAGTCAGTTAGGGAGTCAGACTCGCGGTCCGCAAGCAGCCCGGTCCCGCAAGAGCCGGCCCCGCGATAGGCCCCAGAGATCGCTCTCTGGGGCCTATTCATTTGTCGGCGGG
>DASVKT010000111.1:0-10722 GCA_036385235.1 Candidatus Limnocylindrales bacterium
TTCGCCACCGGGTTCGCCACCGGCTCATCCTCCAGCACGAACTTATGCCTGGCCGTGTCGTAAGGCACCGGGACCGGATATCGCCCGTCGAAACAGGCGAAGCAGAACCGGTCGTAGGGCAGATCCAGCCCCTTGAGCACGCCCTCAATGGAGAGGAACGTGAGCGAGTCAGCGCCGACGAACTGCCGGATCTCTTCCACGGAATGCGTAGAGGCGATCAGCTCCGTCTCGATCTGAGTGTCAATGCCGTAGAAGCAGGGGTGGTGAATGGGCGGGGAGCTGATGCGGAGATGGACCTCTATTGCCCCGGCCTTGCGGAGGAGGGCCACTATCTGGCGGGTGGTGTTGCCGCGGACGATCGAGTCGTCAACCACGATCAGCCGCTTGCCCGCGACAACTTCGCGCAGCGGGCTCAGCTTGACGGTCACGCCGCGCTGGCGCATGCCCTGGCTCGGCTGGATGAATGTTCGGCCGCTGTAGCGGTTGCGGACCATGCCTTCGCGATACGGCAGACCCGACTGCTCGGCAAAACCGGCGGCGGCGGGCGCACCGGTATCCGGCACCGGCATCACTAGGTCGGCCTCGACGCCCGCCTCGGCTGCGAGAGCCATGCCCATCCGGCGCCGCACTTCGTAGAGATTTCGACCCATCATGTAGGAGTCCGGCCGGCCGAAGTAGATCAGCTCGAAGACACACAACTGCTCGTGGCCCTCGGCGAAGCGGATCGATACCGGCTCCTTGCCTTCTTCGAGGATCACTATCTCGCCGGGTTCGATGTCGCGGACGACGGTGCCGCCCGCAACCTCGATGGCCGCCGACTCGGATGAAATCACCCAGCCGCCCGAATGCTTGCCTTCAGGATCGCCTTCGGCCGTGTCCAGCTTCCCCAGGACGAGTGGTCGGAAGCCGAACGGATCCCGCACGCCGATGACGCGCTTCTCGTCCAGGATCGCCAGCGAGTAGGCGCCCTTGACCTTGGGCAGAACCGTCAGCAGCGCCTGGACCGTGTCGCCGGACGGATCGTCCGCCAGGAGCGCGGTCAGGAGCTCCGTGTCCGTGGTTGCCGGAAGGCGGGACCTACCGCCCTCCAGCATCCCGAGAAGCTCGCGGGTGTTTACGAGGTTGCCGTTGTGGCCGACCGCAATGGCCTTGCCCCGGCTCATCCGGAACGTCGGCTGGGCGTTTTCCCAGATCGTCGAGCCGGTTGTGGAATAGCGGCAATGGGAGATGGCCAATGGCCCTCGCAGGCTGCGCAGCGTCTGCTCGTCGAGAACCTGGGCGATCAAACCCAGATCCTTGTAGAGCATCAGCTGGTCACCGTCGCTGACGGCGACGCCTGCGGATTCCTGGCCACGATGCTGCAGCGAGAAAACGCCTAGTGCGGCTATCCCCGCGGCATCCATGCCCGGGGTTACCGCGCCGAAGATGCCGCACATGGCTAGTTGCCCTCGCCAGTCGGTGCGATCTCGCCGGCCTCCGCCGAACCGTGTTCCGGCCCGTATTCCGGCCCGTGCTCCACGCCGAGGGCACGGGCAAGGCCGTGATCCCAGGTGTGGCGCAGGTCCGCGATGGCAACGTCAAGAGCATCGGCGATGCGGGCACCGCGCTCCTCGGCCGCGCCCGTTGCGCCCTGGCCGGCAAGCTCGATGCGCAGGCGATCGCCGCCGACGGTGCCGAGATTGCACGAGTCCAGCCCGAACTGGCGCGCAAGCAGCTCCAGCGCGGCCGCGTGGCGCGGTCGGCAGGAGATGACGAGTCGGGACGGGCTTTCGCCAAAGAGCTCGATTGCAGGCGAGCCGGAGATACCGAGGCGGAGGTCGGCGCCGAAGCCGCTCCACATGCAGCACTCCGCAAGCGCGACGGCAAGGCCGCCGCCGGAGACATCCTGGGCGGAGGCGACGAGCGCCCGGCCGATGGCTTCGCGAATGAACGACTGAAGTGCAGCTTCCCGCTCCAGGTCGATACCGGGAGGCGAGTCCTCCGAGGAGATGCCGGCCAGAGCCGCGTAGGCGGAGCCGGCCATCCCCGGAGTCACCTGCCCGATCAGCAGGACGTTGTCGCCCTCCGTGGTGAAGGGCGGCCGGACCAGCAGCGAGATATCGTCCAGCAGGCCGACCACGCCGATCTCCGGAGTCGGGGCGATGGCGCCACCCGGGTATTCGTTGTAGAGCGAAACGTTGCCGCCGGTCACGGGCAGACCGAAGATCCGGCAGGCGTCACCCATGCCACGAACTGCTTCCTGCAGCTGCCAGAACGCCTCGGGGCGCTCCGGGTTGCCGTAGTTGAGGCAGTTCGTGATGCCGAGCGGGCGAGCGCCGGTGATGGAGACGTTGCGGGTCGCTTCCGCCACTGACAGCTGCGCGCCAAGGTAGGGATCGATGGCGCTGACGGTCTGGTTGCCGTCCGTCGTAGCCACGAGGCCCTTCTTGGTGCCCTTGACCCGCAGAACCGCGGCGCCGTGGCCCGGCCACTCCACCGTGTTGCTCTGGACCGAGGAGTCGTACTGCTCGTAGACCCAGCGCCGGCTCGAGAGGTTGGCGCTACCCAGGAGTGAAACCAGGACCGCGGCCGGATCCATGCCGCGTTCCGGCAGGCCGTCGTGGGCGGTTGGCGGAAGTCCGGGAGCCGGGGCTGCGCGACGCCGGACCGGTGGAGCGCCGAGCCGCTCGTGGACGATTGCCTCGCTGGTAAGAGCAGCGGCCGGAATGCGGGCGATCTCCACCGCGCCGGGATTGGCCAGGCCGTCCGGCCCGATGCCGCCCTCGATGATCGCGATGTCGCCGTCGGTGGTGACGCGGCCGACAAGCGCGATCGGGATGCCCCAGCGCACGCAGACCTCGCGAACGGCTTCGAAGTTCTCCGGAATGCAAGTCGCGAGCATTCGCTCCTGGCTCTCCGAGATCATCACTTCCCAGGGCGCCATGCCGGGTTCGCGGCGCGGGATCGCGTCGAGGTCCAGCAGGATGCCGGTTCCGGCCTTGTCGGCCGACTCGGAGGTTGCGCAGGAGATGCCGCCGGCGCCCAGGTCCTGGATGCCCACAACGAGACGACGGCTGATCAGTTCGAGGCTGGCCTCGATCAGCAGCTTCTCCGCAAATGGGTCGCCGACCTGAACCGCGGGCCGCTTGGACGGGTCCTGGTCCTGGAAGGTCGCCGAGGCGAGAACGCTGGCGCCGCCGATGCCATCGCGGCCGGTCGTGGAACCGAACAGGACGACGTAGTTGCCCGGTCCGGTCGCCTCGGCCAGAATCAGCATCCGCTCTTCCTCAAGCAGACCGATGGCCATGACGTTGACCAGCGGGTTGCCCTGATAGGACGGATCGAAGACGAGCTCGCCGCCCACGGTGGGGACGCCGACGCAATTGCCGTAGCCGCCGACGCCGCGGACGATTCCGTCGACGAGGTGACGGGTGTGCGGATCGCTCGGATCGCCGAAGCGCAGCGCGTCAAGCACGGCGATCGGGCGGGCACCCATCGTGAAGATGTCGCGCAGGATGCCGCCCACGCCCGTCGCGGCGCCCTGATACGGCTCCACGGCGGACGGGTGATTGTGGCTCTCGATCTTGAACGCGACGGCCTGGCCATCGCCGATTCGCACGACGCCCGCGTTGTCGCCGACGCCGGCCATCATGCCCTGGCCGCGTGTCGGGAGGGTCTTGAGGAGCGGCTTGGAACTCTTGTAGGAGCAGTGCTCGCTCCACATCACGCTGAAGACGGCCAACTCTGTGTGGTTCGGGTCGCGGCCGAGCTTCTGACGGATGATGTCCAGTTCCTGGTCCGTGACGCCGAGCTGGCGGTGAAGTGGCTCGGGTGTGGGCGCCGGCTGGTTCGGCTGGGTCGCTGTCGTGTCCGTCATCGCCCGGCCTCCACCTTGCTTGTCGCGGTCGGCTTCGGTCGCCCGGCGGCCTCCCACTTCTTCGCGCTTTCCACCAATGAGAGGACCACCTGCATGCCGCCGTCTGTGCCGAGGATTCCTTCGGCCATGCGCTCGGGATGCGGCATCAAACCGGCCACGTTGCCGGCCTTGTTGCTGACACCGGCGATCGCGCGCAGCGAGCCGTTCGGGTTGGCGTATTCGTCCGGATCGGTCGCCGGAGTTCCGTCGTCGCGAACGTACCGGAACAGCACCTGGCCGTCTCGTTCGAGCTCGTCCAGCGTGGCTTCGTCGGCGTAGTAGCAACCCTCACCGTGCGCAACCGGGACACGCATCAAGGCGCCGGTCGCGGAACTGGTGAAAGGAGAGTCCAGCCGTTCCGGCTTGATGTTGATCAGTCGTCCCGCGAAGCGCAGCGAACGGTTGCGAAGCAGCGCGCCGGGAACCAGGCCAGCCTCGGCCAGGACCTGGAAGCCGTTGCAGATGCCCAGGACAAGGCCGCCCTGCGCGGCGAAGTCCTTGATCCCGCCCATGACCGGCGAGAAGCGCGCGATAACGCCCGCCCGAATGTAGTCGCCGTAGGCAAAGCCGCCCGGCAGGATGACCGCCGAAACGCCGCCCAGATCCGGCGACTCGTGCCAGAGAGTGACCGCCTCGACGCCGGCGACTCTCAGCGCGTTGAGCGAGTCAACGTCCGAGTTGGAACCCGGGAAAGTGACGACCCCGATCTTCACTGCGCCGGCACCAGGAGTTCCAGCGCGTAGGACTCGATCAGCGGGTTGCTGAGAAGCTCCTTGGCCAGGCCGTCGACCGCGCCGCGCGCTTCGGCCTCCGAGTCGGCGGTGACTGTCAGTTCGACGCGCCGGCCGACGCGAACCTTGCTGACGTTGGTGACGTGGAGATGCGGCAGGCTCAGCTCGACGGCTCGGCCCTGGGGGTCGAGGATGCCTTGCTTCGGCAGCACGTTGACGGCAAACCGGAAGTCACTCATCGGGCGATCAAATCCTCCTGAAGGTAGCGCTCGAAGCTGGCCCCGGTCACGCGCTCAAACGCCGCGGCGTACCGCGAACGTGTGTCGGCGACGATCTCGGCCGGTAGCTCCGGCCCGGGGTATGTCTTGTCCCACGGCTGGGTTTCCAGCCAGTCGCGAATTGGTTGCTTGTCGAAGCTGGCCTGGGCCCGACCCGGCTCGTACGAGGCCGCGTCCCAGAAGCGGCTCGAGTCCGGCGTCATCACTTCATCAATCAGGAGCAATTCTCCTCCGGAAAATTGCTGGCCGTCTTCCTCGGGCACGACGCCAAGCTCGTATTTGGTGTCCGCCAGGATGATCCCGGCCTTCTCCGCAATCGCGGAACCGCGGCGATATAGCGCCAGGGCGATATTGCGGACCTGCTCGGAAAGCGGGCCGCCGACCAGTTCCACCATGGCGTCGAAGCCGATGTTCTCGTCGTGGCCAACTTCCGCCTTAGTGGAGGGCGTGAAGATCGGCTCGGGAAGGCGGTCGCTTTCGCGCAGACCGGCCGGCAGTTCGATGCCGCAGATCGCGCCGGAGCGCTTGTAATCCTTCCAGCCGGAGCCGGAAACGTAGCCGCGGACGATGACCTCCACCGGCAGGACGTTGGCCCGGCGGCATAGCATCATCCGGCCGCGCAGTTCGCGCGCTCCGGCTTCGTCTGTATAGCCGGCCGGCAGATCAGCCGGACTGGTGCCGAGCAGGTGGTTCGGGATGATGTCCGCGGTCTGATCGAACCAGAAGCGCGAAATCCCGGTCAGGACGCGGCCTTTGTCCGGGATCGGCGTCGGCAGAACGACGTCAAAGGCGGAGAGGCGGTCGCTGGCGACGAGCAGCAGGCGATCCCCTACTTCGAACAGGTCGCGGACCTTGCCGCTGCGGACGAAACCGGCGGCGTTGGCCTGCGAGCCGGCCTCGCGCGGGTCGCCGGGGCGCTCGATAGCGGCGGCGGCGCGGGGTTCAGCGGGCACTGGCGGCCTCCTTTCCGGCTCGGGCCGCGCCCGCTAGAACCGCGCCCGCGGGAACCGCGCCCGCGGGGTCGAGCTGATCAAGTCGGGCGATTGCGGTGGCTACGTTGCGCAGAAAATGGCTCTCGTCGAAGCAGGCGGCGATGGCCTCGGCAGACAAACGGGCGGCGACGTCGGGATCCGCGGCGAGCATGTCACGCAATTGGCTTCGCTCGTCGGCGGCCCGCAGCGCGTTGCGCTGAACGACAGCGTACGCCTCTTCACGGCTCATGCCCGCTTGCTCCACCAGCGCGAGCAGCACGCGGCTGCTGCAGTGAAGGCCCAGGCCCCGCTCGATGTTCTCGCGCATCCGCTCCGGTCGGACGACCAGGCGTTCCACCAGACCGCGCGTCTTCACGAGCATGTAGTCCAGGAGAATCGTGGCGTCCGGGAGAAGCACGCGCTCCGCGGAGGAGTGGCTGATATCCCGCTCGTGCCAGAGAGGCTGATTCTCCAGGGCCGTAACCGCGTAGCCGCGCAGGAGGCGGGCCATTCCGGCGATCCGCTCCGACAGGATGGGGTTGCGCTTGTGGGGCATGGCCGAACTGCCCTTCTGGCCGGCCCGGAACGGCTCCATCAGCTCGCCGATTTCGGTGTGCTGGAGGTTGCGGACCTCGGTGGCGATGCGCTCGAGCGAGCCGCCGATGATGGCGATCGTGGTGATGAGCGCCGCATGGCGGTCGCGCTGGACGATCTGCGTAGAGATGGGGTCGCGATGCAGGCCCAGGTTCGCCAGGACTTCCTCTTCTAGATCCGGATCGAGGTGGCTGTATGTCCCGACCGGGCCTGAAATCTTGCCGGTCGAAGAGTCGTCCACGGCGGCGGCGAGGCGGGTGCGATCGCGGGCGATCTCGAAGGCCCAACCGGCGATCTTCATGCCCATAGTGGTGGGCTCGGCGTGGACCGAATGGGTGCGGCCCATCATCACGGTGTTGGCTTCGAGCCGGGCGCGGGCGACCAGCGCCGCGACGAGCGCATCGCAATCGGCGATCAGCAGCCGGCCGGCGGCCTGGAGCTGCAGACCCAGCCCCGTGTCCACCACGTCGCTGCTCGTCAGGCCAAGGTGCAGGTAGCGGCCGTGATCCCCCACCGTCTCGGCGACCTGGCTGACGAAGGCGATCACGTCGTGATCGGTGGTCTTCTCGATCTCGTTGATGCGATCGACATCGATCTTCGCGCGGGCCTCGATCACCCGGACGGCTTCAGCCGGGACCATGCCGCGGGAGACTTCCGCGCGGGCGACGGCGATCTCAACCCGGAGCATGTCCTCGAAGCGGGCCTGGTCGGTCCAGATGGCGCCCATTTCGGGGAGTGTGTAGCGCGGAATCATGAGGCCCCCTTTCGGGGAGAGTCCGTCGACGCCCCGTCCGGCGCCTTGGTCGGCGCCTGCGGCACCGTTTGCCCGGTGGCAACCCCCTCGGTCCAGGCCTTCTCCGAAACCGGGTCGGGCGAGGCCGGCGGAGTCGTGGCAGCATTCGGAAGCTTCGCGGCGATGTCGTGGCGACGTTGCATGCCGTCCCAGGAGATGTGCTCCGCAGCCTCTTCCGCCGCTGCCCGCGCCGCCGGGATTCCGGCCCCAAGCGCGACCACCGCCAGAACGCGGCCGCCATTTGTGCAATAGGCCCCGTCCGGACCCAGAACCGTGCCGGCATGGAAGATCTTGGCGCCATCGCGCGCCGCATCTTCCAGCCCCGTGATCTTGTCGCCCTTGCGCGGTGTCTCCGGGTAGTTGGCGGCCGCCATGACGATGGCCACCGCGGCGTCTCCAGTGGTTGGAAGCATCCGGTCATGCACGCCAAGCGCCCCGGCCGCGCCGGCGAGATCCCCCCGCGCCGCACCGTACAGGAGCGGTCCGAGCGGCACCGCGAGTCGCGGCAGCAGAACCTGGACCTCCGGATCGCCGAAGCGGGCGTTGAATTCGATGAGGACCGGGCCCTCGGGCGTGAGCATCAGGCCGGCGTAGAGGGCGCCGCGGAACGGGGCGCCGCGCCTGGCAAGCTCGGCCAGGACGGGCAGATGGATCACGTCGATGAGCGTGGCGCAGAGGCTCTCCGGCAGATCCGGCACCGGGCTGTACGCGCCCATGCCACCCGTATTCGGGCCCATGTCGTCGTCCTGCAGCCGCTTGTGGTCGCGGGCGGGCGGCAGCGCAAGAGCACCGTGTTCATCGCAAATGGCGATGAGGCTCGCCTCCGCGCCGATCAGGCGCTCTTCGATAACGACTACCGGGACGACTACCGGGACCGGAGACTGCGCCTCCGGTTTGCGAGAAGCCCGCGCTGCGGCCTTCTCGTCAGTGGGCTCGCCCTTCACGGCGGCAAACAGCGCCAGAAGCGCGACCTCCGCGGCAGCAAAGTCGTCGCAGACGGTGACGCCCTTGCCGGCCATCAGCCCGTCGGCCTTGACAACGACGCCGCTGGAACCGCGGCCCTCCGCGATCTCGCGGGCATAGGCGAGCGCCGGTTCCAGGGCGGTGAAATCGCGGCCGCGGGCCATTCGCACGCCGGCGGCTTCGGCCACTTCGCGGCAGAACGACTTGCTCCACTCGATGCGAGCGGCGGCGCGAGTCGGGCCGAATGTGGGCACGCCGGCTTCCTCCAGCGCGTCCACGACACCGGCCTCTAGGACAGCTTCGGGGCCGACCACGACCAGATCCACGTTTTCGCGCGTTGCCAGATCCACGACAGCGGCCGGGTCCAGCGCGGAAACGCCGGGGAAGCAATGCGCCTTGGGCTCGTGGCCGATTGCGTCACTCCCCGGAGCCACGAGCACCGCCTCGACGGCGGCCTCGCGGGCGAGACTCCAGACGAGGGCATGTTCGCGGCCGCCGCTGCCCAGAACGAGCAGGCGGGCCGGGCCGCGCTTGGCGTCCTGTTCGCTCGGCAACGCCTGCGGGCTCATTTGCCGGCCGGATCCGCTGCGGCTGCGGCTACCGAGCCGGTGGCCACGTGGTTTGCGGCGCTCAGCGGCTTGCGAAATGGCCGCGGCTTCCGCTCGATGGTCTGGTGCCGCTCCGGTCCAACCGAGACGAAGCAGATCGGCGCGCCGGAAAGACGCTCCACCGCATCGACATAAAGTCGGGCGTTCTCCGGCAGATCCGCCATGGATCGGCAGTCGTGGATCGGTTCGGTCCAGCCCGGGAAGCGCTCGTAGATCGGCTTTGCCCGCGCCAGGATGTCCGCATCGGACGGCCACCAGTCGACGCGCTCGCCGTCGACCTCGTAGGCCATGCAGATCAGGACTTCATCGAGGCCCGAGAGGATATCGATCTTGTTGAGCATGATCGAGCTGACGCTGTTGACCGCGACGGCATACCGAAGCGGCACGGCATCGAACCAGCCGACCCGGCGGCGTCGCCCGGTGGTGGTCCCGAACTCGCGCCCGCGATCGATGATCCCCTCGCCG
Organism: Candidatus Limnocylindrales bacterium; assembly: GCA_036385235.1. Taxonomy (GTDB): domain Bacteria; phylum Chloroflexota; class Limnocylindria; order Limnocylindrales; family CSP1-4; genus Fen-1039. Next base: position 9,299 of record DASVKT010000111.1, read on the forward strand.
ATTTCGTCCTCGAGTTCGGTCGGGAAAGGTCCGGCCCCGACGCGCGTGGCGTAGGCCTTCATGACGCCCAGGACTTCGTCTACCTGTAGCGGCCCGATGCCGCCACCCGTGCAGGCGCCGCCCGCGATCGGGTTCGAGGAAGTCACGAACGGATAGCTGCCGTGATCGAGATCGAGCAGGGTTCCCTGCGCGCCTTCGAACAGCAGGTGCTCGCCGCGAGCCAGCATCTCCTGCACAAGCTGCGTGGTGTCGGCAAGGTGCGGCTTGAGGCGCGTACCCCATCCGGTCGCAAGTTCAACCAGTTCGTCGAGGTCGAAGCCGCCGATTCGATGCTGGCGCTGGAGGGTCGCGTTCTTCTCCGGCAGGATCCGCGCGAGCTTACTCCGCAGCGCCGGCCCGTCCAGCAGGTCTTCCATTCGAATACCGATGCGCCAGGCCCGATCCGCGTACGCCGGTCCGATGCCGCGCCGGGTTGTGCCCACTGCAGCCTTCGCCAGCCGGGCTTCCATCGCTCCGTCGAGGGCGATGTGGTACGGCATGATCACGTGGGCGTGCTTGCTGACCCGGACCCGGTCAACCTCGATGCCGCGGCTCGCGAGCATGTCCAGCTCGGAGATCAGCGTGGCCGGATTGACGACGACACCGTTGCCGATGATCGGCGCGATGTGCGGATAGAGCACGCCGGACGGCACGAGGTGAAGCTTGAACACCTCTTCGCCGAGCATGATTGTGTGGCCGGCGTTATCGCCGCCCTGGTATCTGACGACGGCCTTGACGTGCTCCGCGAGCGCGTCTGTCGTCTTGCCCTTGCCTTCGTCGCCCCACTGGAGGCCGACGATCACTGTGGCGGGCATCTAGTTCTCCCTCCAGGGCAGCCTGAGGGCTGCCTCGTTCTCGCCCCGGCGGAAGCCCACGCAGGAACCCCGGGAAACTAAAAAGCCCTCGGCCGGCTGGCCGGGGACCTGGGTAGACTGCCCCTCCGTCGGAGCCGCAACTCCTCTTGGAGTGAAGGTGGTGGTCCGTCTCACGGGGCGAACTGCACTCCTTCCTGGGGCAACGTGGCCTCCTTGGCGATGTCGTCTCTGGAAGCCCGCGGCGTAGGGCCTTGGGCAGTGGGAAGTATAGCAGGCCGACGGGCCGCGGCTCAGGCGCTCATCGGGTCGCGGGCGATGAGACACGTACATGAGCGCCAAGCCACGAGGCCTGGTTGGCAATCGTCCAAAAGCCGACGCCGCTCACATCCCAGAGGTGAGCGGCGTCAGACAAGCGCTGAGTAGGACGGGCCGGTGGCCCGACATCCGATCAGGTGACGCTCACCGTCTGGGACCCGGTGATAGAGGTGGTAACCGTGTCGGTCGCACGGAGCCACTGGCTGCCGGCGGTCTTGAGGGTGAGCGCCGGGCTCAGGGTGCTGGGGAACGTGT
>DASVKT010000112.1:0-3295 GCA_036385235.1 Candidatus Limnocylindrales bacterium
GGCCAAGGCGAGGCCGAACCGGCCGCGATGGTACGATCCGGCCGTAGAACGAGCGACGCGCGCGGGCTCCAACCAAGCAGCCCAGGCCCGTCCGGCGAGCCAGGAGCTGCCCGATGAAGATCTTCCTCGACACGGCCGAGATCGAAGAAATCAAGATTGCCGCCCGATGGGGCGTCCTTGACGGCGTCACCACCAACCCCAGCCTCTACGCCAAGGTCGGCGGGTCATACGACGCGATCCTCCAGGAAATCTGCAAGATCACCTCAGGCCCGGTTTCGGCAGAAGTAATCGCCGATGACGTGGAAGGGATGCTCGAGCAGGGCCGGCATTTCGCGAAACTCGCCCCGAACATCGTCGTCAAGGTTGCGATGAGCGAGAACGGCCTGGAGGCCATCTCGCGCTTTTCCGAAGAGGGCATCAAGACCAACTGCACCCTGATCTTCAGCACCAACCAGGGCCTGCTGGCCGCCAAGGCCGGTGCCAGCCTCGTGTCCCCGTTCGTTGGCCGCCTCGATGACATCAACCAGGACGGCATGGTCGTCATCCGCGAGCTGGCCGAGATCTTCTCGCTCTACAACATCGAGACGGAAGTTCTGGCGGCCTCCATCCGCAATCCGCTCCACATGACCCAGGCCGCGATGGCCGGCGCTCATGTCGCCACCCTGCCGTTCAAGATCCTGCAGCAGATGGTTCACCACCCACTGACGGACAAGGGCATCGTCCAGTTCAAGAAGGACTGGGCCGCTGCGCAAGAGGCCGCGGCCGCCAAGGGCGCGTAACCCCGTCGCCGCGGCCGCCAAGGGCGCGTAACCCCGTCGCCGCTGCCGGCGGATCGGAGACGGTCCGTCAGCCGGGGTGCCTCGGCACCGTTCCACCCGAGCTGTTGATGCTGGTCGGGTCGCTGTTCGTGCAATCCCTGCCAGGTATTCGCCCGCTACTGGTGGCGCCGATGGCGAGTGCCGGTGCGAGCTTGACGGCGCGGCGCTCCATAGCAATCCCTGGGGAGCTCGAGCCGATCTAGTGGAGCCTCGGGCCGGTCGGGCCTGCGGGCTAATGGTTGCCCGCCAGGCGGGCATATCCGACCAATCGACCTCCCGGAGGTCCGCCGACTCGTCGTTTCTGCCCGCTTTCGGACGCAGGTTCGACCGATCGGGGAAATCTCGGTCGGAACTGTACCTCTGCCCGGGTAATAGCGACACTCTGGGCGGGCGCTCGGGCCCCGGCTTGTCGGTTATGTGTCTGGATCCGGGCAGCCTGCCATCTGGCGTGGTCCAAATGGCGAAAGTGCGCGTCCGGCGGTCACCTTCGACGGAACCTCGGTCCGGCGGTCACCTTCGACGGAACCTCGGACCGGCTGCTGGATTCGGCGGGCTGACCGCCGCCCTGCAGGCTTTCGACGCGGCGGGGGATCCGGCGCGACCACAAAGCCGGGCGCCCGCCCGCCTCGAACGCTACCTTCGGTACGTCGGCCGCGGCGTGTAGCTCGTGTGGAGCAGCTGCTCGGACTTGTGGCCCAGCGGCTCGCCCAGGAAGTCGCGGTACAACTCCTGGATGTACGGGTTGTCGTGCGAGCAACGCCATAGGCCGCCCTGGTCTTCCTGGTACAGACCGGCTGCGCGCTTCTCGCGGAGGTTGTCCGTCACGCCGTAGGGTTGACCGCCACCACCGACGCACCCGCCGGGGCAGGCCATGACTTCGATGAAGTGGTAGGGCGGCTCCGTGCCCGCATCGCGAGCGGCCCGGACTCGCTCCAGGACCGTTTCCACGTTTCCCAGGCCATGGGCCACGGCGAACCGCACCTCATGGCCGGCAATGGTGACCTTGCCCTCCTTGACGCCGTCTAGGCCACGAGTGGCCTGGAACTCGACACGGGCAGGATTGGAGCCGGTGATCAGGTTGTACGCGGTGCGGAGGGCGGCCTCCATGACGCCACCAGTGGCGCCGAAGATCGTGGCCGCGCCGGTGTATGCGCCCAGGATGTGGTCCGGCTGCTCCTCGGGGATGCCGCGGAAGTGAATGCCCGACTGCTTGATCATGCGGGCCAGTTCACGCGTCGTGAGGGAGACGTCCACGTCCTGGTAGCCGGACGAGGCCATCTCCTTGGAGCGGATGATCTCGAACTTCTTGGCCGTGCACGGCATGATCGAGACCACGTAGACCTTGGCCGGGTCCAGGCCCATCTTCTCGGCGTAGTAGGTCTTGGCCAGAGCCCCGACCATCGCCTGTGGGGATTTGCACGACGAGAAGTTGGGGATCATGTCGCTGTGGAACTTCTCCATGAAGTCCACCCACGACGGGCAGCAGGTGGTGATCAGCGGCAGGGTGGCGCCCGGCGTCGTGAACCGCTTCACGAATTCGTGGGCCTCTTCCATGATGGTGAGGTCTGCACCGAAGTTCGTGTCGAAGACGGCGTTGAAGCCCATCCGGCGAAGTGCGGCGTAGGTCTGGCCGGTGAGGTTCGTGCCGACCGGGAAGCCGAAGGCCTCGCCGATGGCGACACGGACGGCCGGGGCCAGCTGGGCGACGCAGTAGGCGTCCGGGTCCAGCAGCTTGTCCCAGACTTCCTGGGTGTTGTCGTACTCGACGATCGCGCCGGTGGGGCAGTGCGCGGAGCACTGGCCGCAGCGCACGCAAGGCGAATCCGCCAGCGTGATGTCGCCGGCCGGGGCGATGCGGGTGTCTATGCCACGCTGCAGGAAGCTGAGGGCCCAGACGTCCTGGATCTGCTGGCAGACCTGGATGCAGCGGCCGCAGGTGATGCACTTGCGCGGGTCGAGAGTAACGGCGTGAGTGGTGTCGTCCAGTGGTAGATCCGGGACGATGCTGTCCAGGGTCACGTCTCGAAGGCCGAAGTCCGCGGCGATGGTCTGGAGCTCGCAGTTCTGGTTGCGTCCGCAGGTCAGGCATTCGTTGGGGTGCTTCGAGAGGATCATCTCGATCACCGTGCGGCGGACCTGGATGATCTCTGGGTCTTCCGTGGTGACGTCCATGCCCGGTTCGACGGGCGTGCAGCACGCTCGGAGCATCTTCTTGGAACCGGAAATACGGACGATGCAGATGCCGCAGGCGGCGGTCGCGTCCAGGTCCGGATGCTTGCAGAGCGTGGGGATATGGACCGAAACCTGACGGGCCGCGTCGAGGACGGTCTTGCCCGGCTCGATCTCTACTTGCAGGCCGTTGATCGTGACGGAGATGAGGTCTGTCTTGGTGGGCATCTTCGGCTCAGTTCTTGGCCGAGACCAGGCGGTCTCGGAATTCGGGTTCGAAGTAGCGGAGCGCCGAGAGGATCGGGTTT
>DASVKT010000113.1:0-13323 GCA_036385235.1 Candidatus Limnocylindrales bacterium
TACCTATTTCGGTGCGCAAAGGTTCGGACCGATACTTTGCCTCCGCCAGCAGCCCCGGCGGACGCAACCGACACTGCAACTGAATCTGGTGATCACGGGGGAGTCTCATGTCACGAGCGCATGCCGTCGCGTCTCTGGCCGACGCGAAGCTTCCGTTTGGCGAACCCGGGCGGAGTTACACGAACATTGCCTCAGTTCCCGCCGCCGATCATCAGCCGCCCAATACCTCGGTCTATCTGGATCGCGCCATGCTGCTGTGGCCGCGGCTCGAGCGGACCAAACTCAGCCGCTATGCTCACGATCCGGTCCACATCGCGCAGATCGTCCAACGGCGCACGTCACAGCCGTACGATGCGATCCTGACCATGCTGACCAAGGGCTCGCCAAAACCGACCGGTAGGTCGCTGCGAGTCGTCGATATCGAATAGGCGGGTGCGGGCCGGCGGGCGGGTGCGGGCCGGCGGCGCGGGTCGGCCGCATTTTCCGGCTCAACCCTCCTGTGGCAGCAGAACCACTTTTCCGGCGATGCCCTAGCCGAGCAGGTCGAAGGCTTCCTCGAATCGGGTCAGCGGCAGGCGATGGGTGATGATCGGTGAGACATCCAGGCCTTCGCGCAGGAGGGCGGCGGTCTTGTACCACGTGCGCCACAACTCGCGGCCGGTGATGCCGTAGACGCGAACGCCGCGGAAGATGATCGCGCTGCTCAGGTCCAGCGTGACCGGGCGGCTCGGTAGGCCGAGCAGCGATACGCGGCCGCCGTTCGTGGTCATTGGATGTGGCCGCGGCGATGGCAGACGCAGATGCAGCGTGGGCGCCGGAGTCAGCGTTTGGATCGGCATTGCTCACCACGCGCCGATTGTGCCACTAACCCGTGGCCGTGGCTCCACCTAGTTCGGGGTCGGCCGGACTACCTACGCCCGAATTTTCGGCGAGATGTCATCGAACGCCGGCTGCCCGGCCGGCAACTTGGACACGTCAATCACGATCAACTCGGCATCAGGCCAGGCGCAACTCGGGCACGCCCAATCGGGTGCGAGTGCGCCCTTGTCGGCCGCCTCGTTGATCGAACTCCACTGACGCCGCACGTCCAGGTGTTCGCACTTTGTGCACCGGCGCAATACCGTCTTCACAGCTGGCCTCCTTCTTGGTGCCGTGGCCCCAAGGATGGCGCCTGGACCGTTTCGTTATTGCTCGTGAGTCCGGCCGGAAGGTATCGCCCGTGCGACAGAGGGCAATTCGGAGCTTCAGTTGCGGTCGTGTCGCCCGGGATGCGAGCCGCAACACGCATCGAGGTGGGCTGATCCGCCTTCGGTGACTTTGCGAGAGCGGGGTCGGAGGTTTCGACAGCGAGACAACTTGAGCCGCGGGCCCTGCCTCCTGGTCCGGCGAGTAGGATGGGTCCCATGGACCATGGCCTCGCGGAGGGCGGCGCCTCAGCGTCCCCCGAACCAGTCTCCTCACCCTCCAGCGGAACCCGCCGAGCGCCGGCGTTCGATCGCTCCGCTTCTGCCCGTCCCGCTTCCGTCCGCCCCGCTTCCGTCCCCAGTGACCCCGAGTGGTATCGCGACGCGATCATCTACGAGGTCCACGTTCGTGCATTCCGAGACAGCAACGGCGATGGCATCGGCGACTTCCGTGGACTCATCGAGAAGCTGGACTATCTGTGCGACCTGGGCGTAACCGCCCTCTGGCTCCTGCCGTTCTACCCGTCTCCGCTTCGTGACGACGGCTACGACATCGCGGACTACGTCTCGGTCAACCCGTCGTATGGAACTCTTCGCGATGCGGAGACGCTCATCCGCGAGGCTCACAACCGCGGCCTGCGGGTGATCACCGAGCTGGTCTGCAACCACACCTCGGATCAGCACCCGTGGTTTCAGCGGGCCCGACGCGCCAAACCCGGAAGCCCAATGCGCGACTTCTATGTCTGGAGCGACACCCCGGATCGTTACTCGGACGCCCGGATCATCTTCAAAGATTTCGAGACTTCCAACTGGACGTGGGATCCGGTTGCCGGGGCCTATTACTGGCATCGTTTCTATTCACACCAGCCGGACCTCAACTTCGACAACCCCCGCGTTCGCCGGGCGGTCACCAAGGCCATGGACTTCTGGTTGGACCGCGGCGTCGACGGACTCAGGCTCGATGCCGTCCCGTATCTTTACGAACGCGAGGGGACCGACTGCGAGAACCTGCCCGAGACCCACGCCTTCCTGCGCGAACTTCGGCATCACATCGATGAGCGCTATGGCGACCGCATGCTCTTGGGCGAGGCCAACCAGTGGCCTGAGGATTCGGCCGCCTACTTCGGCGACGGGGACGAATGCCAGATGGCGTTCAACTTCCCGGTTATGCCGCGCATGTTCATGGCGATCCAGATGGAAGACCGCCTGCCGATCATCGACATCATCGAACAAACCCCGGCGCTCCCGGCCGGCGGTCAGTGGGCGCTATTCCTTCGCAACCACGACGAGCTGACACTCGAGATGGTCACCGACGAAGAGCGCGATTACATGTACCGCGCCTACGCACGTGACCCTCGGGCCAGGGTCAATCTGGGCATCAGGCGAAGACTCGCCCCTCTGCTGGGCAATCACCGGCGGCGACTCGAGTTGATGAACGGACTGCTCTTTTCGCTGCCCGGCACGCCGGTCATCTACTACGGCGACGAGATCGGGATGGGCGACAACGTCTATCTGGGGGATCGCGACAGCGTGCGCACACCGATGCAGTGGAACGGAGACCGCAACGCCGGCTTCTCCAGTGCGAACCGCGAGCAGCTCTATCTCCCGGTCGTCACCGATCCGGAGAACAACTTCGAGGCGGTCAACGTCGCCGTTCAGCAAGCAAACCCGTACTCCCTGCTGTGGTGGATGAAGCGGTTGATCGCGCTCCGCAAACGTCATCCGGCGTTCGGCCGCGGCGATCTGGTGTTGCTTCACCCCGAGAACCGCCACGTTCTCGCCTTTTTTCGAAGCCTCGGCGACGAGACGATCCTCGTGGTCGCCAACCTGTCGCGGTTCTTTCAGCCGGTCGAGCTTGACCTGGCGGGCTACGAGGGCCGCCAGCCGGTGGAGATGTTCGGGCGCATCGAATTCCCGATCGTCTCCCGGGCGCCCTATGCGCTCAGCCTGGGCCCGCACGACTTCCTGTGGTTCACCCTGGACCGCGTGCCGGGCCGCTCGGACGGCAGTGGCCGACAAGCTGCCCTGGCGGTTCTGCCTACGCTGGCCGTCCGCGACTTGTTCGACGGCCGACCGGACGGGGCGGCAGCGACCGCCCTGCTCGCCTGGATAAAGGATCGCAGCTGGTACCGCGGGCGTGGCCGGCGGGTCAATCATGGCGAAATCATCGATCGCTTTGAAGTTGCCACCGGCAACGCGGCCGGCGTCATCGTCATCCTGCAAGTCAGCTACTCGGAAGGTGGGCCGGAGACGTATCTCGTCCCGCTGACTACCGGGACGGCCGTGGATGGCTCGTTCCACTTTGCCGGCGGCTCGCTCGTTTCGGCCGAGGGTTCGGGCCTCCGCATCGCGGCGTTTGGAACTCGTGAGGCCGAGCCGTCGGCCGGCTATCTGGTCGACGCGGCTCAGGACCCGGCGTTCGCCCCCGGGCTGATCGCCGCGATTGCCGGGCGCCGTCACATGCGCGGCCTCGCGGGCGAGCTCGTCGGCCGGCCGGAGTCCGTCCTCGCCGGATCGAGGGCGCGTGACTTAGGGGCATCGACAGGCAAGTACGAACTTCAGATGCGCCACATCCTGGAGCTCGGTCCGGATCCCGAGGCCGAGACGATTCGATTCCTCACCGCCCAGGGCGCTTCCTGGATTCCAAAGATGGTCGGCCGGCTCGAATACCTATCGGAGGCAACCTCGCCCATATGCGTGGCGTACGTACGCGAGGCTCTCGGCGGTGAGGGGGACGCCGACATGGAGGGGGTCGCGCGCCACTCCCTGCTCGACTTCCTGGAGAGGGCGACTGCCACCGTCACCCCGAGCACGCCCGTGACGCTGACAACCGCAGACCTGGTCCGTGCCTCCTGCGAGGAGCCGCCGGACAGTGACCGCGACATGTTCGGGTCGTTCCTGAACCTGGCGCGTTCCATGGGCAGACGAGTTGGTGAGTTCCACACGATCTTGGCCGCACAACCAAGCGATCCGACTTTCGCCCCGGAGCCCTTGACCCGTCTCTACCAGAGGTCTCTATACCAATCCATCGACGCGGTCTCGAGTCGGGCGTTTCGTCAGGTGGCAGGCCGCCTGGGGAGCTTCGAGGGCGTAGCTGTGACTGATGCCGCGCTCCTCCTCAGCTTGCGCGGGGAGTTGAAGGATCGGCTGCGGCTGCTCGTCGCGAAACGGTATGGCGGTTCCAGAATCCGCATTCACGGATCGCTCCACCTTGGAAACCTTCGCCAGGCCGAGCGCGGCGTGGTGGTCATGGATCTGGTCGGCGACACGAACAGCGCGGCCGGCGAACGGCGCCTCAAGCGATCGCCTTTGCGTGACGTCGCTTCGATGATTGCGTCCTTCCATGACCTTGCCTTGGGGCGGCTCCGGAGCGCGGACCTGGGCGGCTCCTTACGGGCGGAGGACGCGGCGGCGGTCGACCTTTGGGCCGGCCGCTGGTTCCTCGGGGTTGCGGCCGGCTTCCTCGCCGGCTACCGTGAGGCGACCGAGGCGACCGACTGCTTGCCGGCTGCCGACGAGGAGTGGATCGCGCTCCTCGATGCCTTCCGCATCCAGGAGGCGCTCGACGATCTGACGCTGGACCTCCGCAACGAGCCGGCTCGCGTGCCGAGTTCGATCCGCGGCTTGCTGGAACTACTGGGCCGCTAGGCCGGGCCGCGCTCGCAAAGAGGGCCTTCAGGACCGCCTTCCGGACCGCCTTTCGGACCGCCTACCGGGCCGTTTGCATATTGGCTTGGCCGAGATGTCTCGCGGACGTAGGCTCAATCGGCAGAGACGATTGCCGCAATCAGCGCCCAGGCGCACGGAGGACCATGGCAGGCTCGAATCGCCCCGCGGATGGGCAGGCCGGGCCGCGCCGTAGGTCGAAGCGCCCGCCCGCCAAGTCTTCAGGCCGGGTCATCCTCGTATCCAATCGTCTCCCCATCTCGGTTCGAGTGGAGCACGGCGAGCTGATCGTCGGCCGCAGTTCCGGTGGGCTGGCGACCGGCCTGAGCGGCTATCACGACCGCGGCGAGAGTGTCTGGATCGGCTGGCCGGGCGAATCCTGGCGGCTCACTCCCGAACAGCGCAAGACGCTCGGCGTCCGGCTGGCGGCGATGCATGCCATTCCGGTGGAACTGTCTGCGGCCGACGTCCAGCGCTACTACGACGGCTTCAGCAATGGAGTTCTCTGGCCGTTGCTCCACTACCAGATGGACAAGCTGCCGCTCAACGCCGAAGGCTGGGAGGCGTATGAGCGTGTGAACCAGCGCTTCGCGGACGCCGCGGTCGATCAATACAGGCCCGGCGATCTGATCTGGGTCCACGACTACCAGCTGGCGCTGGTGCCCGGGATGATCCGGAAGCAACTGCCGGATGCCGCCATCGGCTTCTTCCTCCATGTGCCCTTCCCGTCCGCAGAGGTATTCCGGCTACTACCCTGGCGCCGCCAGATCCTGGAGGGGATGCTTGGCGCGTCTTTGATCGGTTTCCACACCATGTCCTATGTGCTGCACTTTCTGACGTCGGCGGCGAATGTGCTCGGCGCTCAGACGAAGCCGGGCCGCGTCATCCTTGCCGGCCGATCGATTCGCGTCAGTACCTTCCCGATGGGCATCGACGCGGCGGCGTATGAGGCCCTCGGCAGCCAGCCTGCTGTGGTGGCGGAGGCAAAACGACTGCGTCAGGCCGCCGGCGGGGCCGCGCTGATCGTTTCGGTCGATCGGCTGGACTACACCAAGGGGATTCCGCGCCGCCTCCTGTCATTCGAGCGGCTGCTGGAGAAGTACCCGAAACTGCGCGGCCGTGTTCGCCTTGTCCAGGTTGCCGCTCCGTCGCGCGGGGCGGTCACTCAGTACCGCGAGTTCCAGCGAACCGTGAACGAGATGGTCGGGCGGATCAACGGCCGCTTTGCCACGCCGGGCCACGATCCGATCCACTACATCTCCCAGAACCTGGACAGCGAACGCCTTACCGCGTTCTACCGCGCAGCCACGATCGCGCTGGTCACGCCTCTGCGCGACGGTATGAATCTCGTGGCCAAGGAGTTCGTGGCGAGTCGCTCGGACGGAGACGGCGTCCTCGTGCTGAGCGAGTTCGCCGGCGCCGCCGCCGAGCTCACGGATGCCCTGATCGTGAACCCATACGACCTGGACAGCGTTGCGACGACGATTCGCGACGCGCTGGACATGCCGGTGGAAGAACGCCGGGCCCGAATGGCCGGCCTGCGCGATCAGGTTAAGACTCATGATGTTCATCGATGGGCGCGCGGGTTCGTGGCAGCGCTCCGCATCGAGGCCAGGCGGCAGGCTCGGTCTCAGAATTCCGATTTGGCGCGGGCCGACTCGCCGACCGATGTCGCCGCGGCCGTTCTGGCGGACGTGGGGCGACCTCTGCTCATCCTGCTCGACTACGACGGCACGCTCGTCGGCCTGCGTCCCTCGCCGGAGGAAGCCAGCCCGGACACGGAGATTCTGCGGATCCTGGCCACGCTGGCCCTTCTGCCCGGTGTCGAAGTGGACGTCGTCAGCGGACGGCGCCGCAACGACATCGAAATGTGGCTGGGCAGCTTGCCGGTTGGGTTGCATGCCGAGCATGGATTGTGGTCGCGAGGGGCTCGGCAGGAAGCCTGGACGAGGCGGGACGTCAATCCGGTCTGGCTTGAGACGGCCCGCGCCGCGATTGCCGCTCGGGCGGAGCTTGTGCCGGATTCGTTCGTCGAGGTAAAGGACGCCTCGGTCGCCTGGCACTATCGAAACGTGGCGGCGGGTACAGGTCGGCGAGAGGCTGAGTCGCTAACGCGCGAACTCCGCACCCTACTTGCCGACTCGTCTGGAACCATTCTGCAGGGCAGTCGAGTCATCGAGGTCAAGGATGTAAGTACGGACAAGGGCATCGTCGTGCGGGAGTTGGCGGCGGCGGCGCCTGAAGCCCGGATGCTGGTCATCGGCGACGACGCCACCGACGAGGACATGTTCCGGTCCGCTCCCGCCGACGCGGTGACGGTGCGTGTGGGCAGCGGCCAGACGGCTGCCCGGATGCGTCTGATCGGCCCGGACCAGGTGCGCAAGTTGCTCACGGAACTGATCGATCAGCTGGACCTGCGAATTCATCCTGGTCACGCGCTGCCCGTCCACTCGGTGGAGAAATCCGAGGCCGACGGTGCCGGCCAGGCGTCCGATCCTGCGGAGGCGAGTTCTCGCGGTCCGGAATCCGGATCTTAGTGTCGCGTTGCACTAATCCGTAGCCGGTTCGTGGGCCATCGAGCGCTATGGGGCGTCCGACCGTCAAGGGGCCAGGCACTTCCGAATCGCGACACTAGGCGGTTCGGTTTGCCAGGTACAGCGCCGCGGGTGAACCTTCCGGCGCCCGGCCGTCGGCGTCGGTGACCGGGCTTGTCAGACTGCCGATCCTTTCGACTTCGACGCGCACCAGGTCGCCGGGCTCCAGGAATATTTGCGGCTCGCGGAAGATGCCGACGCCGCTGGGAGTGCCGGTGACAATGACGTCGCCCGGGTCCAGCGTGACCTCGGCGCTGATGATGGCGATCAACTCCGCGACATTGAAGAGCAGGTCCGATGTGTTGCCGTCCTGCATCTGGAAGGGGCGGCCGGCATCTGGGCCGGTGGCGGCGGTGCGCCAGCTCTGGACGCGCAGGCCGCGGCCGTCGCCCAGTTCGTCCGCCGTGACCAGCACGGGGCCGAGCGGCAGGAACGAGTCCGAGCCCTTGGCCCGGAGCCACTGGCCGTCGCCTTTTTCGCCGGGGCGGAGTGCGCGGGGCTGGCCCTGCCAGTCGCGGGCGGTGACGTCGTTGGCGGTTGTGTAGCCGGCGACGTAGCGGAGGGCGTCGGCGGCGTCCACGCGACTCGCCCGGCGCCCGATTACCACGGCCAACTCCGTTTCCAGGTCCAGGGCGTGCGTTCCGGCCGGGTGGCGAATCGGGTCGCCGTCCGCGGCAACGGCGTTGGCGAACATGGAGAAGAGGACCGGCCGCGTGGGCCGCTCCAGCCCTTGCTCGCGGATGTGGTTCAGGTAGTTGTATCCGACACCGATGATCTTGCCGGGCCACGGGATCGGGGCGAGGAGGCGGACACTATCCGGTGACAGGGAGGCGGATTCGAGCGCGTCCGAGTCGGAGGCCGCGTAGGCCGCGCGAATGGCCTCCAGCTCGGGATCGGCCTCGAGCACGGCGGCCAGGTCGAGCCGTTCGACGCCGTTCGGGAGCGCCGCGCCGGCCGCGTCCAACAGCGCCCCGATCGGCAGATATCGCCCGCTCGGCAATACCACCGCGGGGCGATGAGCGGCGCCGGTCGCCCACTCGCCGACCACCGGCCTGATCGTCACCAGTCGCATCGGCGAGCCTCCATCTGAGCCATTCAACGGGGAATGTGCGCGGAATTTGCGCGGAATGTGCGCGGACAGCGGGCGCTCGTTTATTCTCCCACGGGTTTGGGCTGGTGACCGGGGGTGGTTGGCGAGCCGGGCGGTTTCCGGCTAATGACAGCTCCACGAACAGGGAGCGGAGACGAGCGACCGGATGACGCCTATTGGAGCGCTCTCGATGCCGGAAGCGCGCCGGAAGCGCGCCGGTTTCCGCGCAATGCTCGCGCGGACTGTCATTGGGCAGAAACGGTGGCCCTCGGCGCCGATCGCTTCTACTTCGTGCTCGTACGGCTGTCGTTAGGCAGAAACGGCGCCGGCCACGGTCCTGGCGGTGCCCGGCCACCGCTCATTGCCACCGCCCGCCGGCCACCACCGCGGCACAAGGCCACCCCCGCTCCTGGCGGTGCCCGGCCACCGCCCCGGCCACCGCCCCGGCCACCGCCCATTGCCACCGCCCCGGCCACCGCCCCGGCCACCGCCCCGGCCACCCATCCCCGGCCACCACCGCGGCACAAGGCCACCCCGCTCCTGGCGGTGCCCGGCCACGTACAGACCCGCACTCTGCACCAATCCCCGTTGACAGCCACCCCCTCCACGGATAGCGTGCGATAGCGGCGCGCAACAAATGGTTCGGATGAACCGGCAGCGCCGTGGCCCGGCACCGGCCGGGTATGCGACCAGCTAAGGGAGGGCACGTGGAGGCCGGGGCAAGGGCCGGGGCAAGGGCCGGGGCAAAGCGGGTTCGCGTTGCCGACGTGGCCAGGGAGGCCGGAGTCGCCAAGACCGCCGTTTCGTTCGCCTTCAACAGCCCCGAGCGCCTCAACCCCACAACCGCCGCAAAGATCCGCGAAGTCGCCGACGAGTTGGGTTACCGGCCCAACGCAGCGTCTCGGGCGCTCAATCCCAAGAGCACGATGACCGTCGGACTGCTCACGCCGCAGAGCCTGAGCGTCGTCTTCGGGAACCCGTTCTACTCGGAGTTGTGCGCCGGCGTCGCGGCCCAGACGGACGCGGCCGGATACGGGCTTCTCTTCGTTTCGCCACTTCACGGTTCGTTGGTCCGCGCGATCGGGCGGGCCAGCGTGGATGGCTTCGTGGCCGTCGGGCTCTCGGAGGACCACCCGGAAGTCGAGCAGATCAGGCGGGCCGGGATGCCGATGGTGCTGGTCGACGGCGCGGCTCTGCCGGAACACGCCTCGGTCGAATCGAACGACGAAGTCGGTGCCAGATCGGCCGCCCGGCATCTGCTGGCGCTGGGCCACAGGGACTTCGTGGTGATCGGCATCGAGCCGCCGAACATGCCGGGCCTCTTCGAGTATTCCGCCGGCCCCACCGAGTCGGTCACATACCGGCGCCTCAACGGCTACCGCCAGGGTCTGGAGTTGGGCGGAGTCAAGCTTCGGGACGAGCGCATCATCGTCGGTCCGGCCACCTTCGACGGCGGCGTGGCCACGTTCCGTCGCATCTGGGAGGACGGCCTGCGGCCCACGGCGATCCTGGCCATGAGCGACGTCATGGCGATCGGTGTGATGTGGGCCGCGCGCGAGGCCGGCCTGAACGTGCCGGCGGACCTGAGCATCGTCGGCTTCGACGACCTGGACATGGCCCCGCACGCCAATCCGCCGCTGACCACCGTCCATCAGCCGATCCGGGGCAAGGGCGAGGAGGCGGCTCGGCTGCTGCTGCGCATGATCTCCAACCCGGATTCCGAGCGGCCGGAGCACAAGACCCTGGAAACGCGGCTGATGATCCGTGGCTCCACCGGTCCAGTCCCTCCACATGAGCATTTGCGCCGAACAGACGGACCTCGCGCGGCGCGATCGGGGAGCCACAGTTGAGCGCCCTGCCGCTGCGCATTCCGCGGCCCACCCCCACCGGCCCCGACTGGGTCCGCGACGCCGTCTTCTATCAGATCTTCCCGGACCGGTTTGCCAGCAGCGTCCGCGTCCACAAGCCTGGAACGCTGGAACGCTGGGACGTCCCGCCAACGCCGCACGGGTTCAAGGGCGGCGATCTCCTCGGCATCGCGGAGCATCTGGACGAGTTGCGCGCCCTCGGCATCACGGCGCTCTACCTGACGCCGGTTTTCGCTTCGGCCTCGAACCACCGCTATCACACGTACGACTACGAGATGGTTGATCCGCTCCTGGGCGGCGATGCGGCCCTGCGCGAACTCCTCGACTCGGCTCACGAGCGCGGCATGCACGTGATCCTGGACGGCGTCTTCAATCACGCCAGTCGTGGTTTCTGGCCCTTCCACCATGTACTGGAGAACGGCGCCGGCTCGCCCTACCGCGATTGGTTCCACCTCAACCCGGAAGTGCTCGCCGGTCGCCGCGGCCTGATCGCCTATCCCGGCGAGCGCGAAGCCGAAGAAATTCGACGTATCCACCAGGGCCTCGGCCCGTCCGGCACCGGCCCCTCCAGCGGAGACGAGGGCGCATCGCACCCGCCTGAATCAGCCTCCGCGGCCTACCACGAGTCATCCGAGGAAGTGGCAGCCACTCCATTCCGATCCGCCTCGGAACGCATCCTGGGCTACGGCGCGTGGTGGGATCTGCCCGCGCTGCCCAAGCTCAACCACTCCAATCCCGCGGTACGCGAGTACATCTACGGCGTTGCGGAGCGCTGGCTGCGTTTCGGCATAGACGGCTGGCGCCTGGACGTGCCGGAGGAGATCGGCGAGGCCGGTTTCTGGGAGGAGTTCCGGAACCGCTGTCTGGCGGTGAACCCCAATGCTTACCTCGTGGGCGAAGTCTGGACTTCCGCCCAGGCCTGGCTCAAGGGCGACCGGTTCCACGCGGTGATGAACTACCCACTCGCCGAGGCGATCCTGTCCTTCACCGGCGGTGGCCGTCTGGACATGGAGCTGGTCGCGAAGACCCATGAGTATTCCCGACATGTGCGCGACATCGACGGATCCGAGTTCGGCCGGCAGCTGGCGGATGTCATGGCCACGTACCCGCCCGAGATTGCATCGCTCCAGCTGAACTTGCTGGGCAGCCATGACACGCCGCGGTTCCGTTCTCTGGCGGGAGGCGATCCAACGGCCATGCGGTTGGCGGCGCTCATCCAGCTGACTCTGCCGGGTGCCCCATGCATCTACTACGGCGATGAAGTCGGGCTGGAGGGCCGCGAGGATCCGGACTGCCGCCGAGCCTACCCGTGGGATGTGGCCAAGCAGGACCGCGCCCTGCGCGACTTCTTCGCCGGTCTGACCGAGATGCGCGCGGCTAATCCGGTGCTTCGACGCGGTCGCTTCCAGCTGCTCGCCGCCGGAAGCAGCACCGTCGCCTACGGGTTGTTCGACGACGAACGTGAGTTTTCGGCCGACGGCCAATCGATCATCGTGGTCGTCAATGCCGGCGACGCGGCCGAGCAAATCGGACTTGAGCTACTCGGGTCGGCAGGGGCCATGGTGAAACAGGTAAGCTGGAACGGACGCGAATGGGGAACAACATTCGCGTCGCGACCGCTCGAGAGGGGGACTCTCGAGGTCGAAATAGAAGCCCGAGAGGGAGTGGTTCTAGGAGTTGTCCCGACTCTCTAGGAGTACTCCATGCCAGACCTCTCCGCCGCCTTGCCCACGGTGGAACTAGAGGAAGCGTTTCTGCGCGTCGTCGACGTCGAGGGAAAGTTGACGGCGGCGCTGGAAGATCTTGGTCCCGTCGCCGCTCGTGACGTCGTTCTGCTCGATGCAGGCCGAGGTTGTCGCGAGCGCCAGCTTTCCGAGATCGGTGCGCGGCTGACTGCCGTGCCGTTTCCGGACCTTTGCGATGAGGCCACCGCGGTGTCGCTCATCGCCGCACTTCCGCCCGGTGAGGCCGATGTCGTCGTCGTGCTGTGGTCGGAGCATGCCGTGCCGGGCTCGGCTTTCGTAGATGCCGCCGAATCCCTGCTCCGTCCGGGTGGCAGGTTGCTGCTCGTCCACGACTACGGCCGCGACGATGTCTGGCTTCTTTGGCCGCGACTTCGCGACCGCCACGTGGAATGGAGCCAGCGTCGCGGGCCGTTCCTTGGGGCCGGCTTCCGCATCCGAGTGATCCACTGCTGGTGGACCTTCGAGTCGATTGAGAGCGCCCGCGAACTGCTCGGCGCGGCCTTCGGAGAGGCCGGTCTGGAGGTCGCCGGCCGGATGAAGCGGTCGCGGCTGGAATACCAGATCGCCATCTACCATCGGTCGGCAGGAGCCACAACCGAAGCCGCCGGCGGCCAGCCCGGCCCGAGCGACGCCGGAACCCTCACGCCCTGATAACCTCTGGCCATGAGCCACGACTTCGACGAAGAAGACAATTCGCCAACCCTAGCCGAACGTATCCGCGGCCTGCCCCCTGCGTTGGTCATCCTGACGGCCGGCTCGATCGGTTCGCTGATCTTCCTGTTCATCGCCATGACCAGCCACACCACGCCGGTCGCGGTGCTGATGAGCGCCGGCGTCGTCACCGGACTGATCTTTGGCCTGGACAGCGTCATCTCGGCGATCTCGATGTGGCGAGCCAGCCGGTACGGTGAAACTCTTCGGGCCGTGGCCCTTGCGCTTGTCGCCGGAATTGCCTGCCTCGTTGCTTTCGGCGCATTTGCCGGCGTGCTGGTGCTGGGGCTGATGTTGAGCTAAGGGGCGTATGCCTTGCCGCTGCCATTCTCCGGCGCCGGCCACCGCTGGGCGCGCCGTCGCGCCATATCTCGCGTTTGTCCGGCCCAGCCGGACAAGATTCGGCCGATTCGGAGGAAGTCCGGGCCTGCGCCGGTGCTCGGCGCCAGAATCGACCCCGAAACT